>NZ_JAOQJR010000004.1:0-18847 GCF_025566905.1 [Clostridium] ammoniilyticum | reverse complement strand
CGCTCTAAATTATTAGGGGGTGATATTGATGTGGAATCAGTATTCCCTCTAAAATATTCAGTGCTTTTTTAAGAGGAAAATTAGGATGATGTCTGGTCCTGGTTTTCCTCCTTTTATTTCTTTTCTACCTTTATTTTATTTTTTGTAGGCTCCTCTAGGATTTCCTATACGTTTTATTCTGTCTGTATGTTCATTCATTGTGTAAGTTTCATATTTGTTTTGAGAATATAGGATTCTGTTTCTTGCACGTTGAAAATTGGACATACCATCAAGTATCGATGCGAGCAATGGACGGTGAAGCAAAACTTTTAAATACAAGTTCTTTTAGTGATATTACAAGAAACTCCATTTATAACTCTTCAACCAATCCTTGAATTATAAATCCATTCCAGTCTTCTTTTATATATTGATTTCCTCTTCGTTTGACTACTTCGCCAAGCTTTTCACTTTCCTGAAGTCTTTCATTTAATTCTTTAAGATTTCGCATATAGATCAGTCTGCTTTTTATTTTACTTTCCATTTCTTCATTAAATACATTTCTTAATTCTTTTAGTTCTTTAATTCCATACTGTTTCAAATTTCCCTATGTCTGACAGTATTTTTTCTCCATATGAATGTGTTCTTGTTGGCATTGGCTTCATACTTAGTACCGTCAATGCATAATACATCTGTATCGATAGGAAGCTCATCATCCATGATTCTGTTCATTTCATAGAAAATTTCTTCAACAGACATAATGAGATCATCATGGATGAATCTCTGAAATGCCTGATGAGAAGGCTTCTGATTCTGTGCGATGAACATATATCTGATGTCAGTTCTGCATAGTTCTGCAAGCTTTCTTGTAGATGCATAACCATTATCCGAAAAAGCAAGCAGAAGCAGTCTGAGCATCATGAGACCATCATACCCGTGAGAATTTCTATGAGTGAAGGCAACAAACTTGTTTATATCTATCCTTTCCGTAACTTCAATCACAGTTCTTGAAATATCATCAGCAGTTACATCTTTTTCAAAAGAAATATTAAAATCTAGTAGCGCATATGTCTGATATGCCGTATAATCTTGTTGGTATGTTTTCATGGTAGAATTAATGTACCATAAAAGGCGGACTTCGGTCCGCCTTTTACTGTTTATGAAACTATAATGAGTTATTTACCCGTTACAGCCTCAATACAATAAATAAGAAGATAATAAAAATCGTATTGCAAGAAAGTTACTAGATATGGAATTTTATTCAAGTAGTATTACTTGAATAAAATTCATTTTTAAAAATTATTATATTATCTTCTTTTTTTGTGCATAAAACAGTATCAAAAAATAATGAATAATCAGATGCTCCACAAGTAAATAATATCGTTAAAAGACTACCTATAATTCTTGATATAAATGGTGAAATAAATACGATACCACAATACCAAAGAAATAATGGTATTAATGCTAATATGATATTTGGAAATAGAAGCATTAATAAAAATCTATTTCTTTTTAATGGGCAATTCGAATATATTTGAAAAGAAAATAAAAATAGTGAATTTCTATTAATTTCATACCATAACTCTTTTTTTGCTTTTTTTGGCAACCAAATTGCATGCAATATTTCGTGTACTAAAAATATAGGAATCAAAAATATAATACCTATTATAATGCATAATATTAGTTCTATTATAGAATGGTTTTTAATTGGGTGGGTAAAAAAATTATAAAATGTAAATGAAATTATAGTTGCTATTAGAATAAAAGAAAAAAATTTCCCATTGATCCAAAAAGAATTATTTGTTATTTTTTTTGAATTTTTGGGTAAAACGTCATTTTTGAATTCTTGATTTTTTTTATTACCCATAAAAGATATATGCCACATAGAAGTCTCCCTTCTATTTATAAAAAATCAAATCACATGTTTTATTGTTTATTACATATCTAACTTATCATGGCCAACTGCAAGCTTCACCAACTGAGAATGTACTTGTAATTGAAATCGTAATAACTGTAAGAGTAATTAAGCTAGTCTTTATTGAATATGGGGAAACATTTCCACCATTATCATCCCCACCAACTATAGATATTTCTTTTAGTTCTTCTAAATCAATTTTTCTAGCAGTTTCTTTAGTGTTATTCAGATAAGATATCATTTAAATGTAATATCATAAAAACTATATTACTTTTTTCAATTAATTAAATGCTATTTCCTTACCTATATAATACTACTATTAATTTGTCATAACAATACTTTTCTGTTGATTTAATCAATATAATTTATGATTTGTGATAAGATAATTAAAAAATAAATTATATAAATATAATAACATTTTTTATAAAATATGTTTAATCAAATGAGTACTATCATGCATTTTTTCATACATTTTTAATTTAAATATACCAATTACATATTATGAAAGATAAGGCATACTATTAAGATTAAATAATCAAAAAATCATTAAAATTTTACTTAAATAAGACAGTATATCCAACAATTCCACCATTTTCCTGATACGGTTCTATATAACCATTTATATTAATATTGCTACTATTCAATACTTGATTCATATAATTGCTTGCCGCTTGATTACAGGCTGATAAATCATAGTTGTAATCTTTTATATAAAATATCTTCGGTTCAACATTTATTGTCTTAGGTGTTTCTACTTTGTTTGATTTATCCCTCTGTTCCTGATTCTTTTTAACCGTTGAATCTTCTTTATTTCTAACAGCAGTATTATCTTCGGTTTGAGGTACTGTTCTAATGTGAACTATTAAAGTAGATATGGCAACATTGCCGTGTTGATCTTTTAATTGATATTCGACTTCATAATCACCATCTTTATTTGTATCAACAGTATTTTTAATTACAACATTATCAGCTGATAACTGATCATAATTATCCTCTACTTTTTTAATATAATCTTTTGGTGTAAACTGTTCCCCACTATCAAGAGTAATTTCACTTTGTGTCAATTCAATTATTGGTTTTGCTGTATCAACAACGCTAACTATCAATGTTTTTTCTTTTGTTTTAACACCATTCGTAACAGAATAAACAAATTTATAATCCTTTATCTTATTTAGCTTTTGATTCAAAGGTATTGTTAATTGCTGAGATTTATCATAATACTTTACATAATCCATGAAATGAATATCTTCGCCATATTCAACAGTTACTCTATCTGTTGTTAATTCTAACGGTACTGGTTCAATGTACTTATCAACTGTGTCTTTGTTCATTAAATAAACAATACATGTAATAGAAGAACATACTATTGTGAAAATGATTAAAGAAATTCTTTTAGTACGTTTCTTTTTAACTTCTTCTTTTGCATCTTCAAAAACACTTTGCTGATCCATCAGACTATATCGAATCTTCTCCATAGATTCAGCATTGATTTCAGGATCACATAAAGTATCAGGATTCAGTCCATATTCCATTGCTAATGAAATTTCTCGCATCTGTTCCCAGTTGAATCTTGGATCTTTCATTTTAGAAATATCAAGTCCTTTTTCATCAGCCAAACGAAGCTGTGTCTTCTGTCTTGCATCATAGGCATATGTTTCAAATAATTCATCTAATTTTTTTGACATCTAAACCATCTTTTCTTCAACTACTCGATTACTCGTTTTTGCAATCAATTTTAGGTATTCCATATCATCCAAATGTAAAATATAGTCAAGAACATCTTCCTCATCAACTTTTGTTTTTGCAATCAGTTCCTGCTGCAATACCTTATCTTCTGATTTTAATATCTCATAAAGTTCATTTACTTTTTTCATTATTTCAGCGTTATCATTTGACTTTTTAACAAGTTCAATATTGCTTAGCTTTATCAAATTATTATCAAAATATTCAATTGCATTTGTATGATCAAACAAACAGGCAATAAATGTAGAATTTCTAATAAAAGATACATTGCTAAACTTTGATCCAGCAAAGGATACATGTATAAAATTTCCTTTAAGAGAAACTTTTTCAAAGATACAGTCATCAAACGATGTTTTGTCAACATCATCAAAATGAAGATCATTGTTTAAAAAAGTACACTCTTTAAAGTCTGTTGTAGCATTCAATTTTACATTATCACTTACAGAACAATCTACAAAATGGCATTTATAAAAAAGCTTATTATTTAAAAAAGCTTGTGACAATTCCTGACTGCTATAGATTTCATTTTTTATAATTTGTCTTTCATTTTCTTCTTTCATTTCCTGATCATCTTCCTTTTTTTCTTCCAACACGGCAACATTGCCATGTTGAACTTCAAGCATTTCTTCTTGAATTAAAATATCTTCAAATCTGTTTTGTTTTTCTACCAGCTCATTTAAATTAACTTTGCTACCAATTACTGAGACACCCTGCATATTATTTTCCATAAAATCAACTGTCTCAATTCCTTTACAGTTAATAAAATAACTGTTTGCCAGTATTGAATTTACAATTATTGAATTATTAAACCTGCAGTTATAAAAGACTACATTTGGAAATTTTAACATTGTCAAATATACAGTTATGAAAGACTATTCTTTCTTTAATATCTAAACTCGACAGACTTGTTGCTTCAATCTTACAGTTTCTTAAAAACAGTTCTTTCTTTTTTCCAAGCATTGTATATTTGATGAGTTTATTTTCAAAACATGTATTCTGATAAATATATTTTTCATTAATTTTTTCTAGATCCTTTCCAACCTTTCTTACAATGATTGGACTAATGACACCCTCTTCTTTAATACTGTTCACCAGATTTGCCATGTCTTCATCTTCCTTTACCTTATAAGGATGATATCGAAACGGTCTTAATTTTGACCTTGTTAATATTTTAATACTTTTATCGTTATCCATAATTACCTCCTTTTTTTACATAAAGAAAACTGCTTAAAAAGCCAAGCATTCAGAGGCGTTTTTTATATAGGTTGCAAACCTACAAAATGGATTCACAACAATGTTGCACAAATGTCGTAATACCAATTGGTACAAAATGACCCCTTTACTGTACCAATTTTGTACCAATCGTCCCTAAAAATAGAAATATGTGCAAATAAAAAAGTAGAGACACTTTTTCAAAAAACTTGATTTTCAAGGTTTTTGAGACGTATCTCTACTTAAACATTTGTAATATTTTATTTAACGACAATGTTTACAATTTTATTTTTAACCACAATTACTTTAACGATATTTTTACCGTCAGTATGTGCTTTAACGTTTTCTTGTTGGAATGCTAATTCTTTAACAGCTTCATCATCTGCATCTTTAGCAACTTCAATTTTAGCTCTTAATTTACCATTAACTTGGATACCCATTTGAACAGTATCACTAACTAACATTTTTTCATCATATGTTGGCCATGGTTCATAAGCAATTGAATCATTGTGTCCTAATTGTTGCCACATTTCTTCACAGATATGAGGTGCAATACATGAAAGCATTTTAATAAAGTTTTCAGCATATTCTTTATAAACATGTTCAGCTTTATAACATTCATTAATGAAAATCATCATTTGTGAAATAGCTGTATTGAAACCTAATTTTTCAAAATCATCAGTAACTTTTTTAACTGTTTGATGATATACACGATCTAAACTATGATCATTTTCATCAGATAATTTACCAGTTTCAATCATTAAACGATAAACACGGTCTAACCATTTACGAGAACCATCTAATCCATTTGTTGACCAAGGAAGTGATGCTTCAAGTGGTCCCATGAACATTTCGTATAAACGAAGTGAATCTGCACCATGACTAGCAACGATATCATCAGGGTTAACAACATTACCTCTTGATTTAGACATTTTTTCGTTGTTATCTCCTAAAATCATACCTTGGTGTACTAAACGTTGCCATGGTTCTTTACATTTAACAACACCACAATCATAAAGAACTTTATGCCAGAAACGAGAATATAATAAGTGTAATACCGCATGCTCTGCTCCACCTACATATAAATCAACTGGTAACCATTTATCTAATAATTTTGGATCACAAATTTGTTCACTATTATGTGGATCAATATAACGAATATAATACCAACATGATCCAGCCCATTGAGGCATTGTATTTGTTTCACGACGCCCTTTTTGTCCATCGATTTCTACTTCTAACCAATCTTCACAGTTAGCAAGTGGTGATTCACCACTATCATGAGGTTGGAAATTTTTAGTTGCTGGTAATTCTAGTGGAAGTTCTTCTACAGGAACTGTACGCATTGTACCATCTTCCATATGAACGATAGGAATTGGTTCACCCCAATAACGTTGTCTTGAAAATAACCAATCTCTTAATTTATAAGATACTTTCTTTTGTCCACAATGATGTTCTTGTAACCAATCTACCATTTTATCAATAGCTTCTTGTTTTCCAAGGCCATTTAACCATTCAGAATTGATATGAACACCATCTTCTGTATAAGCTTCTTCTTCGATATTTCCACCTTCTAATACTGGAATGATTTCAATACCAAATTTTTTAGCAAATTCATAGTCACGATCATCATGTGCTGGAACGGCCATGATAGCTCCTGTACCATAACTTGCAAGTACATAATCAGAAATCCAAATTGGAATTTTTTTACCATTTACAGGATTGATAGCATAAGCTCCAGTAAAGACACCTGTTTTATCTTTATTAAGTTCTGTTCTTTCTAAGTCAGATTTACTTGCACAGCTTTCTTTATAAGCTTCAACATCTGCTTTTTGAGCATCTGTTGTAATTTCTTCAACATATGGATGTTCTGGTGCCATAACACAGTATGTTGCTCCAAATAATGTATCACAGCGTGTTGTAAAAACAGTAAACACTTTATTTGTTCCATCAATTTTAAAATCAACATTTGCACCAATAGATTTTCCAATCCAATTACGTTGCATTTGTTTTGTTGCTTCTGGCCAATCTAAGTCATCTAAATCAGCTAGTAATCTTTCAGCATATTCAGTAATTTTTAAAACCCATTGACGCATTGGTTTACGGATAACAGGATATCCACCACGTTCACTTTTACCATCAATAACTTCTTCATTAGCAAGAACAGCTTTTAATTCTGGACACCAGTTAACTGGAATTTCATCAATATAAGCTAATCCTTGATCATATAATTTTGTAAAGATCCATTGTGTCCATTTATAATACTCTGGATCACTTGTTGCAATTTCACGATCCCAATCATAAGAAAATCCTAATGATTTAATTTGTTTTCTAAAAACATCAATATTCTTTTTAGTAAATTCAGCAGGATGATGACCTGTTTGAATCGCGAATTGTTCAGCAGGTAGTCCAAATGAATCAAATCCCATTGGATGTAATACATTATATCCTTGCATTCTTTTCATTCTTGATACGATATCTGTTGCAGTATATCCTTCAGGATGTCCTACATGTAAACCATTTCCAGATGGATATGGGAACATATCCATACAATAATATTTAGGTTTTGAATCATCATAACAATCTGTTTTAAATGTTTTGTTTTCGTCCCAATATTTTTGCCATTTTGGCTCTATTTTTGTGTGATCGAACGGCATAATTTTTCCTCCTTGAATATAAAAAAGCGTCCTTATCTAAGGACGCCAATTTTAACGCGATACCACCTTAGTTCTAGAATAAAATTCTAGCACCTCAAAACTTTAACGCAGTTCTACGATATTTTTTACTTTATTCAAAAATACATCTCCTAGGCGAGTTCACAAATATTATAATCAGTTTTCACCAACCACTGACTCTCTAAATATAGGGGATTTGCTAGTACTCCTATTCATTGATTTTGCTTTTCTATTATACCACATCACATACTTTATGCAATAAAAAACTTCCTAACTCTTTAAAGCTTCTATAATTTCTATCTGTTTTACTTTTTTAATTGGGATCAAACAACATAATAATGTTAAAATAAGTACTCCTATAAAAACACCTAAAAGCACATTATTTTGTATAACAAAAAATTCATCCATCAAATCTGAAATACTTTTTTGAATCAACTGATTAGCAAAAATAAATAACTCTTTTAAAACAATCATTGCTTCTATAAATGCTGTGCAGGAAATACCTAGACCTTGACACAAAACAAGAGTTATCATCTGCCATAATGAAGTCCCCAATGTTTGTAAAATAGCAAAATATTTTTTTCTTTTAATGACCATCAAATATAAAACAACACCTAATAAAAAGCAGGCTGTTACAACTGATAAAGAACTAAAACAATAAAGGATCCATTCAATTTGTTGAAATTTTTCATCGATGCTTGAAGATAATGAACTATTTGCAAGTTTAAATTGATATAAAGGATATTTATTTTTTAAATCTTTTAAAATATTTTTATCTTTTACTTGCAAAAAAGCAGTTTGCCCTACTTCTATTTGATAAAGTTCTTTTAACATTTGACTCATTGCATATTCATTAAAATAAACGGTCTCCATTAAAGTCTTTTTATTTTCAATCCCTACAATTTTAACTTTATAAAAACAAATTCTATTTTGATATTCAAAAAACAAATATACATCTTTATTTATTAAATTCTTCTGATGCGATAAATATAAAAGTTGTTCATAAGTAGATTTAGATAAAATGATTTCTTGAGCATTTTTTATCTTTCTTCCTTGAATTTTCTTTTGTGGTTGCTGAATATAATCAGAAATATAAAGTGTTTTTTTCGTTTGATATTTTTTAGAAAAAGAGATTCCTAAAAAATCCACCTGATCATTTTGTAAAAAACGGTATTGAATTGCTGGATGTTGAATTTGTTTCAAATCATCCATCTTGATCATTTGATTATTTTTCTTTTTTAACATAATGGTTGTTGAAGGAATAATTTGTTCTAATTGCCGATGAATTTGTTTTTGTGTTGATTGAGTCAATGAGAGGGTCAATAAAATACTTAAAAGTGCTAAAAATAAAACTTGTACAACAATAAAAGAACTCTTCCACGTCATTTTCAATTCTTTCAATATAAATTGTAAAAAAGATCTTTTACTTGTTTTTTCTTCTTGTTTTTTTCTTTGAGTTATTGGATTTTGATGAATTAATTTTAATTGATAATCTTCTATTTTATAGAGATAATCATGGTATTTTTTAGCAAGTATTTCATCATGACTAATAACAATCACTAATTTTTCTTTAGACAGTTGTTTTAATATTTTAAAAATTTCTTCACTATTTTTTGCATCTAAAGCACCTGTTGGTTCATCACATAAAATAATGGGATGCTTAGCAATAAATCCTCGATAAATAGCAACTCGTTGTTTTTGACCTCCAGATAAAATTGCTGTTTTATAACGTTGTAAGTCTTTTATTTTTAAACGTTCTAAATAATATTCTTTTTTAGAAATCATTATTCTTTTAAAATACGAAATGAGATTTACATTTTCTTTAACATTCATTTCTTCTATTAAATAAAACTGTTGAAAAATAAAACCAATGTATTTTCTAATATAATGTGGTATTTGTCGAATATCTTGCCCATCAATTTCAATCACACCTTGAAACTCATTATCCAAACCTCCTAAAATATTTAAAAGTGTCGATTTACCACTACCGCTTTTGCCAACAATGACATACATCCCTGTTTCTTGAAATGTCATAGACATCTCCTTGAATAAAGGTCGATCAAAAGACTTCGTTACATTCTTAATTTCTAACATCCTATTCCTCCCTTAAACACTCATACATTTTTATTTTTTTCATCTTTAAAACTATAAATAGACTTAACAAAATTCCTTGCACGATATATCCCAAAAGATAAAAGAGATATAACGTAAATGGCCATTGAAACTCTCTTGGTAAAACAAACAAATGACTTATGCCCCAGATCTTTTTAGAAATATCAAACAATGAAATGATTTTTAAAACTCCACTAGAAACCAAACAAGAAACTATTCCAATTGAAATCATCATTAAGCTTATTTTTTTTAAAATAAAAAATGCTAAATGATTATTTTGATAACCATTAGCAAGCATGATGGCAAATATTTTTTGATTTTCATAAAACATCGATAAAACCATATATCCCATTAAAACGATTGCAATCATAAAACTTAAAAAAATAAAAACAAGACTAACCTTTTTAAAAAGATCAATAACTTTAAAATAACTTTCATATTCTTCATAAACAGGTGCTATACCTTGATATTGAACTGATAAATGCGTTAAATAATCTTTCATATATTTATGATTTTTAACATAGACAATACACGTTGAAACATCAATGCATTGAAGGGCTATTTCATTGGATAATGAATGATAATAAAGAACAGGTTCTTGATAATCATCTTGAATTACTCCTTTGATTTTTAATGTATATTGATGATGATTAAGTTTATAAATAAGTTTATTTTGTTTTATTTTGGTAATTAAAGCATGATTGACATAAACTTCATTTTGCTTTGTTTTTTTGTTAATTGAAAAAGATTGAAAGTTTTTAAGACCTTCAATCTTTCCTATATCTAAATGATATTGATATTTTCCTTTCAGTTTTGTTATTTCTTTTTCTTTAAAGGGTTCTTGATTTTTCTTTTGAATCATAACTAAATTATTATTTATTGCTTGATTATATTGTTTTTGATAATAACCATTAAATCCTTCTAAACCAGTAATAATGAGCGTCATTGCTAGTACCATATAAATTTGTGAAACAAACATCATCATCCATTTCTTTTTATCTTTTAAAATCATTTGGATCATTTCTTTAAACAATGATCCACATTTTGTTTTTCTTATTTCATAACGTGAATATAATTGATGGTTCCAATCATAATGATGTTTTAAACATTCAAAATTCAAATGATAAGGTGTATATTTTGAAATTTTTTGATCATGAGAAACAATAAGAATAAGGCGTCTTTGACTCGCTTTTTTAAAAAAACGATAAACTTTTTGACGATTTATTTCATCTAAAGCTCCTGTCGGTTCATCACATAAAATAATAGGACTTGAACATAATAAAGCACGAATAAGGGACACGCGTTGTTTTTGCCCACCTGATAAATTCTTTACCTTTTGATTTACTAGTTCATTTAATTCAAAGATTTCTAATAATTCTTGTAACTGTTTTTCTACAACCTTTATTCCTTTTAAGTGACAATAAAATAAACAGTTATCTTTAACACTCAAATAATCAATTAACTGATAATTTTGATAAACAAAACTAATAACAAGTTGTCGATAATCTTTAATATCTTCTATTTTTACTTGATTAAAAAGAATCTTTCCCTCATAGTCTTGATCCAATCCTGCTATTAATTGTAAAAGTGTTGATTTTCCACATCCACTTTCTCCTGTAATAGCAATCAAACCATAATCAGGAAAATGAACATTCAAATTTTCAAAAATAACTCTTTCTCCTTCAATTGTTTTAAATTTTTTTGTGACATTCTTTAACTCTAATCCCATTTTCTTACTCCTTATGTTATAATTGCTTCGGTGATAAAATGAATCAATTTAAATACTCTTTAGATAACAAACGTTATCATACTTATAACTATTATTTAAAAAACAAATACCATCAAAAAGTCGCTAAAGTTGCACTAAATGCTGATTTTACCTGTCCTAATCGTGATGGAACAAAAGGCTATGGTGGTTGTA
This sequence comes from [Clostridium] ammoniilyticum, assembly GCF_025566905.1. Classification (NCBI taxonomy): domain Bacteria; kingdom Bacillati; phylum Bacillota; class Erysipelotrichia; order Erysipelotrichales; family Coprobacillaceae; genus Faecalibacillus; species [Clostridium] ammoniilyticum. The sequence continues at coordinate 7,293 of NZ_JAOQJR010000004.1, read as the reverse complement.
TTTTCTGTAGTTCATCAGGATCTGGAGATTATGCTGGAAATGTTCATGATCATTTAGAAAAACAATTTCAAACAATCTCTCAAGTCATGAAAAGAAAATGGCCTGAATGTGCTTATATTGCTTATTTTCAAGCCAATACAAATACCTATGGTCCATTAGATAAAATAAAAAAAATGATTGCCCCTTTTTTAAACAAAGAAGATGTTAAGGGAATTGCCCTTGCTACAAGACCTGATTGTTTAAATGAAGAAATCGTTCAATATTTAAGTACCATCAATAAACAAAAAGATGTCTATATTGAACTAGGTTTACAAACAATCCATGAACAAACAAGTAAACTTATTAATCGTGGCCATACTTTTCAAGAATTCTTGGATGGTTTAGCATTATGTAGAAAATATAACCTTGAAGTATGTGTCCATATCATCAATGGTCTTCCTTTTGAAACAAAAGAAATGATGATTGAAACAGCTAAAACCTTAGGTCAATTAGATATTCAAGCACTTAAAATACATATGTTATTCGTTGTCAAAAACACAAAACTTCAACAAATGTATGAAAATCATGAATTTAACATGCTCTCTCGTCAAGAATATATTGATATCGTAGTAGAACAACTTCGTTACATTAAACCTGAAATCGTTATCGAAAGATTGACTGGTGATGGTAAAATCGATGATTTAATTGCTCCTTTATGGTCCATTAAAAAGGTAACTATTTTAAATGATATTGATAAAAAAATGAAAGAACTTGATGTTTATCAAGGTGATCTATATAAAAAATAGCCCAGTTTTTCTGGACTATTTTTTTACACTATTATTATACATCATTTCTTGAGCTATTTTGTCTCAAATTTGTTTCAAATTTGTCTCAAAAAACACTAACCTATTATAGTTGGTTAGTGTTTTTACATCATACCTATTCAGTTTCGATAAGCCCGTAATCTCCATCATTACGACGGTATACAATACTAATAGCATCTGTTTCAGTATCACGATATACGAAGAATGAATGTCCAATTAATTCCATTTGCATAATTGCTTCTTCCATATCCATTGGTTTTGGAGTAATTGTTTTTGTTTTTACTAATACGTCTTCTTCTTCCTCTTCTAAAGGTTCAATTGATGCTAAATTGAATGCAAGTTTATTATCTTTAGATTTTCTGTTTAATCTAGTTTTATACTTTCTAATTTGACCTTCTAATTTGTCGATAACTAAGTCAATTGCATTGTATAAATCTTGATCCACAACTTCTGCTCTTAAAAGTACATATTCAGTAGGAATTGTCACTTCAATTTTTTGTCCGTAAGGATAAGTTCTTACAAGTACTTTGGCTTCAACATTTTCACTTACAATGAAGTATTTGTCTAATTTTGATAATTTTTCACTGACTTTTTCTTCAATTGCTTCAGTAATTTCAATGTTCTTTCCTCTTAATGTAATTTTCATAATTAATTCCTCCTTTTTGATAACTATATTATACTATAAACTTTTCTAAATTCCTACTTTAATATGCTTTTTTATCCTGCTTAAAAAATACACATAATAAAAAAAGCTCAATTCATGAGCCTTTTTCTACATATATTTTTTTAAATTTTCTACCTTATCTAATTGTTCCCAAGGTAAATTTGCTTCAGGTCTACCAAAGTGTCCATAAGAAGCTGTCTTTTTATAAATTGGTGTTCTTAAATTTAAGGTATGAATAATTCCTGCTGGTGTTAAATCAAATTCTTGTTTAATTGCTTCAAGAATCACATCATGAGGTACTTTTTCAGTTCCTTTTGTATCAATATAAATAGATGTTGGTTCTTTTACACCAATTGCATAAGATAATTGGATTTCAAGTTCATCACACATATTGGCCGCAACAACGTTTTTAGCAATATAACGTGCCATATAAGCAGCAGAACGGTCTACTTTTGTTGGATCTTTTCCAGAGAAAGCTCCTCCTCCATGACGTGCATATCCACCATATGTATCAACAATGATCTTTCTTCCAGTAAGACCTGTATCTCCATGAGGACCACCAATAACAAAACGTCCTGTAGGATTGATTAAAACACGATAATCTGTATTCATATCATATTTTTTAACAACGGCATCCATAATGTTTTCTTTAACGAATTTTTTAAATTCTGCTTCATCAAAATCATCATCATGTTGAATGGACATTAAAATAGTATCAATTACTGGTTTTTCATCTGTATAATCAATTGTCACTTGTGCTTTCATATCAGGTCTAGCCCATTTAAAGGTTCCATCATGTCTTAAAGTTGAAGCGTAACGAACTAAATGATGCGCAATTGAAATAGCAAGGGGCATATACCCTTCTGTTTCTTTTGTCGCATAACCAAACATAATACCTTGATCTCCTGCTCCACCAACTTCTTCATTTGTTCCAAGAGCAATATCACTTGATTGACTATCCATGACAACTTCAATCTTACATGTTTTATAATCCATTCCTTTAGCTTCATCATCATAGCCGATTTCTTTTAAAACATTTCTTGCCACAGCTTCATAATCTACTTTCGCATTTGTAGTAATTTCTCCACCAATGACAACTAAGTTTGTTGTCGCAAAACATTCACAAGCAACACGTGAGTTAGGATCTTGTTTAAAACATTCATCTAAGATGGCATCACTGATTTGATCACATACTTTATCAGGATGTCCTTCTGCTACAGATTCTGACGTAAATAAAATTCTTTCTTTCATTTTCTTCCTCCTTAAATAACAAATAAAAAAGCTTCCTAAAGAGAAAGCCGTTAGGAAGCTTTCTCTTATTGTTCAAGAATAAACTTGCTCAGTAAAGGCACCTTCTAACATATAGGGTTGCCACCACTTCATCGATCTTCATCTCATGGTTCTTAATAAGAGTCCTTTTTATTTTATTGATATTCTTCTTTTTTTAATGATGTCATTTTCTCTATGAGATCATCTTCCAAACCAAGATCTTTCAAAATATGAGCAATTTTGATTTGTTGTTGTTTTCTTTCATTCACTTTCATCACCTAAAATAAGTTTGTGAAATCGAATAAAATTTATGATATCTCCAATGACTAAAACATAATATTACAAACTCTCTATAAATGCAAGAAATTTATACTATAATGCACTAGAAATATTTTGTACTTCTAAAACACCAGGAACTTCTTCCATTAAGATTTGTTCAACACCATCTTTTAAAGTGTCATCAATCATGGTACATCCAGCACATGCTCCAAGCATTCTTACATAAACAATACCATCTTTAAAATCTACGTATTCAATATCTCCACCATCTCTTTGTAAATAAGGTCTTAATTTATGAATGACATTTTTTATTTGTTCTTCAATATTTTCCATTTTTGCAAACTCCTTTTTTACTTATTAAGTATATCATATAAATCCTACCATATTTTATATTTTTTCCTTATTAAATACAACACATATGCTTAAATTGTGCTATAATAGTGCCGCAAGGAGTGAAATCAAATGACAAAACTCATCAAACGAGGGGATATCATTGATGTTAAAATAACCGGTATTCAACCTTATGGTGCTTTTGCTCTTTTACCTGATAATTCAACAGGATTGATTCATATCTCAGAAATATCAGATAAATTCGTTAAAAGTATTGCCAGTTATGTGCATATTAATGATATTGTGAAAGTAAAAGTCATTGATTTTGATCATTCTAGCAATCACGCCAAATTAAGCTTGAAAGCTGTTGACAATCGTTTTCGAAGAAAAGACAAGAAACTCGTCTATAAAAATCCACGAAAACCAATTGTAGAAACACCTAAAGGTTTTTTACCTTTAGCTCAAGCGATGGAAGAATGGTTAAAACAAGGTGTAATGGAGGAAAACTAAATGATCACATTAGATTTATCAAAAGCAAAATTAGCTGAAGATTTAGGATCATACAAAGAAAAAGTAGCAGAAATTCATGATATGATTCGAAACAAAACAGGTGCTGGTAACGATTTCCTTGGTTGGGTTGAATTACCAGAAAACTATGACAAAGAAGAAGTTCAATTAATGAAAGAAACTGCTGCTAAATTAAGAGAAAAAGTAGACGTATTATTAGTATGCGGTATCGGGGGATCTTATTTAGGAGCACGTGCTGCTATTGAAGCAATCAATGGTTTATATTCAGATGATAAAGTTGAAATCATCTATGTAGGAAATACTTTCTCTTCAAATTATATTCATCAAGTTGCTAAATATATTGAAGACAAAGATTTCGCTATCAATGTTATTTCTAAATCAGGAACAACAACTGAAACATCTATTTCTTTCAGAATCTTCAAAGAAATGTGTGAAAAGAAATATGGTAAAGAAGGAGCTCGTGAAAGAATCGTAGCAACTACTGATAGAGAAAAAGGTGCTCTTAAAAAATTAGCTACTGATGAAGGTTATGTAACATTCGTTGTACCTGATGATATCGGTGGACGTTATTCAGTATTAACTGCTGTAGGTTTATTCCCTATCGCTATGGCTGGTATCGACATTGATGAAATGTTAAAAGGTGCTAAAGATGCAATGGTTAAATATAACGATGCAAACATCGAAACAAATGATGCTTATCGTTATGGTGTAGCAAGACAATTATTAAATAAAGCTGGATATTCAGCAGAAATGTTTGTAACTTATGAATTACAATTAAATAACGTTGCTGAATGGTGGAAACAATTATATGGGGAATCAGAAGGTAAAGAAAATAAAGGTATCTTACCTCATAGCGCTGTATTCTCTACAGATTTACATTCATTAGGACAATTCATCCAAGAAGGTTCTAAAGTTTTATATGAAACAATCTTCGAAGTTAAAAATCCACAAAATGATATGATTATCCCAAGTGATCCAGATGATTTAGATGGTTTAAATTACTTAGCTGGAAAATCAGTTGATTATGTTAACAAAAGAGCTTGTGAAGGTACAATCGATGCTCATGTTAATACTGGTAATGTACCAAACATCATTATTTCATTAGATAAAATGGATGCTTATGGATTTGGTTACATGGTTTATTTCTTCGAAATGTCATGTGCAATGTCAGTTTACTTCTTAGGAGTAAACCCATTCAACCAACCTGGTGTTGAAGTTTATAAGAAAAATATGTTCAAATTATTAGGTAAACCTGGTTATTAAAATCAAAGAAAGTAGATTTGTTCTACTTTCTTTTTTTTTACATATTTTATAATGGTGATATGATGAAAAAAGGAAAATATATTTTAATTATGCTTTCACTTTTTATATGTGCTTATCTTTTTTCAAATCGTATGACCCCTAGAATTGAAAATATTGCCAGTAAAGAAATAAATCAATTTATTCAGATACTTATCAATCATACTTCATTTACTCAAAAAATAGATACACATAAACTCTATAAAAAAGAAAATAATTCCATCAGTTTTCAAATGAATTATATCAATGATATTGCCTCTAATTACATCCATAATCTTGAAGAAACTCTTTTAAAGCTTGAAGAAGGCTCTTACCAAGAAAACAATCATTCTCCATACAATAAAAAACTCTTAAAAATCAATCAACAAAAAGGTATTGTTGCACGTATACCTATCGGTTCTCTTACCAATAATATTTTCTTACAAGATCGAGGTCCATCTTTTTCCATTAAATATAAAACACTCTCTTTAACTTCTTCGAATATTGATAAAAAAATTAAAAATTATGGGATCAATCATCTTGCTATCTCTATTGATTTAAATGTTACAATTGTTTTACAAATTCTTGTTCCCTTATATCATGAACATTTTAAAGAAAATTATACGATTCCTCTTGTTTATGAAGTCATTGAAGGTGAGGTTCCCTCATGGTATCAAAATTAAGTATTTTAAAAACATATTATCGTCTTCCTTTAGAAGATCAATTTTCATTTACTTATGAAGATGAACATTATTATTTAACAAATAAACCTTTTCCTTTATATTATCAAAAATACATTTCTTTACTTCAAATCAATCCCTTTAAAATCATTAATAATATTTACCAACAAAAAAACTCTCAAGGATACATCCTTTATCAAGTACAAAGCATTCCTCTAGATATCCAAAAAATCATTTCCCTATCACTCATCCCTCAAGAAACAAAAACAATAAAAGAAATAAAAAAAGAATGGATTCAATATTATGAATCTATTCTTATCTATACACCTTTAAATTCCCTAGAATATCAGATCATCTATTATTCTCTATTTACTCTTTGTCAGCTTTCTATCGAACTTTTAAATCATTATTTCTTGTCCACAACAGCCATTAACCTCTCTTATCAACATAAAAATATTCATTCATATGAAGATGTTTATCTTATAGAGAATATAAACCTCAATTTATACATTCATGATATTGTCTATTTATATCTAAACAATACAATCACAATCAATCAATTAGGACAGATAATCAATGAATATAATCTCACTTCAAAAGATCTACAAATTCTTTTATGTTATGCGCTTTTCCCTCAAATGTGTCTTGTACATTTCCAAGAAGATTCTTTAACCAAAAAAAGGAGAAGATTAATAAAATATAATAAAAAATTGTATTATCTCATTCTTCTCCTTCAAAAATATATTCAAATCCCACCTCTTAAATGGATAAAAAAGGGACAAAATAAATTTTGTCCACATGGTAATAATCTTTGAAGATTATTACCTTTTTCTTTAAAATGTTAGTTGGTGATTTTATGATTGATGATACCAACTATGCTGACTGCCTTGCTTTATACAATTTTAATCGTGTCGATAAGATCAAAGGCAAGAAATCTTTTCCCTATATCTTTAATGACAATATCAACTATATCCGCTCTCTTTATAATAGAGGTAAGATCAGAAACATTACCTATGATACCATCTAGAAAACTATTCTTTGTGGTTTCATCTATCTTGGTTATGATCTTTTTGTCTGACCTCATTGCGGTAACGAATCTATCGTTCCTCACAAATGTCACTTTAAGCGCTGTACTTCTTGTGGTACCAAAGAGGCTAAATTGCGTGCTGCTCATATTTCCTCTATCGCCCTCGATGCCAAGCATCGTCATATCGTCTTTACCATTTCAAAACATCTAGGAGGTTATTTCATTAAAGACAAATCCCTTTTGAATCTTCTTTTTATTGCTGTCAGAAACACTCTTGCCTGTGTTTTTTCTGACGCATTCAAATTCTTAATAGATAAAAAACACACTTACATAGTAAGTGTGTTAGCTCCTTCATGGAGCGGGTGATGGGAATCGAACCCACGTAGTCAGCTTGGAAGGCTGAAGTTCTACCATTGAACTACACCCGCATTGAAT
>NZ_JAOQJR010000033.1:0-311 GCF_025566905.1 [Clostridium] ammoniilyticum | reverse complement strand
TCAACAGGAGCAAGAGCTATTGCCTTTGGACCATTACAACCAGCTCAAAGAGGATGGTTACAATGCATGAAAAACATGGAATTATGTGTTGAAGAAGCAGCTGTAACTGGTGATTATGGATTATTAATGCAAGCATTCATTTTAAATCCACAAACAGTATCAGGACAAAAAATGGTGAATGTTTTAAATGAATTATTGATTGCTCATGAAAAATACTTACCACAATTTGCAGATAAGATTGCCGAGTTAAAAGCAGCAGGTGTTACCATCAAAGATGATGTTGCACGTGAATTAACTGAAAAAGGTTTATA
>NZ_JAOQJR010000032.1:0-473 GCF_025566905.1 [Clostridium] ammoniilyticum | reverse complement strand
AAAATCGAGTTTTTCTTTCCAACAAAGTAAGATAAGCACCATTTTGACCATCTCTAGGACCAGTAACCAAATCGCCCTCCCAATGACCAAACTCTTCTCTGGAATAGATAGATTCAGACCTTTCAGTAATAGAAACCCCCTTTTGTCTTTTAGGAATATATGTCTTCCAGTTCTTCTTTGTTTTTCTTCTGACCATGCGAGGAAGATCGATAGGTTTAATAGAGGTTTTACCCTGATGAACATAGTTATAAAAGGTTTTAGTGGAAACAGTTTCCATATCATTAATTTTATCCCTTTGATGAATAATCAAATAATTGATGGTTTCATCAATAGAGGAAAGCTTGTTGGATTTGATTTCGTTTTCAACAAGAGAAATAAAATCAGTAGCTTTATCAAATTTAGAATTGTTAGGAATCTTATGATTCTTGGATCTTTTTTGAAAAGCAGCCAAGGCAGATAGTTCAAAATGCTTA
>NZ_JAOQJR010000031.1:0-696 GCF_025566905.1 [Clostridium] ammoniilyticum | reverse complement strand
TTATAAATCACAAATACCTTTACCTTCTCCATAAACATCATACCAATCACTATTGAAATCATTCACTGCTTTTTCAATACTTGGATTCGCAAAGATTTGTTTTAAGACTTCTACTGGCGCTGTGATTGCTTGACTTCCATAATTGAAGGCATCTCTTACTTGTTGTACTCCTTTAAAGCTTGCTGCTAATATCTTACAATCATAACCATCTTGTACGATTCTATTAGATAATTCATTGATCAGTTCCATTGGATCATTTCCTAGGTTCCCTATTCTATTGACATAAGGTGCAATATAGTCTGCTCCTGCTGCCAAGGCCATATAGGCTTGCATCAAATCATAAACAGCTGTTGCTGTCACATTGACTCCTTCTGCTTTTAGTTTTTTGATGGCTTTGATTCCTTCATATGATACGGGTACTTTGATATAGACTTGATCATCGATTTCTTCTAGTATACGATGGGCTTCTTTTACGATTTCATTACATTCCTTAGAAATCACTTGAATATGAAGACTTCTTTCTTTTCCTATGATTTTCCTGACTTCTTTCATATGTTTAAAGAAATCTTTGGGACTTGTTTTTTTCACTATTGAAGGATTACTTGTTACTCCTACAATTGGCATATATTCTACTGCTTCTTTTATATCTTCTAAGTTTACTGTATCAATTATAAATTCCATTTTCTTTTCTCCTAT
>NZ_JAOQJR010000030.1:0-1025 GCF_025566905.1 [Clostridium] ammoniilyticum | reverse complement strand
ATTAGTTATTGATTAATTTATCTTCATCAGACCAAGAATATAATTTTCTGATTTCTTTTCCGACTTTTTCTGATTCATGTTCTGCAGCTAATTTTCTCATTGCTTTGAAATGTGCTTGTCCTCCAGCTGCTGACATGTCTAATAAGAAGTCTTTTGCGAATGTTCCATCTTGGATATCTTTTAAGATTTGTTTCATTGCTTTCTTTGTATCTTCTGTGATGATCTTTGGTCCTGTAATATAATCTCCATATTCTGCTGTATTTGAAATTGAATATCTCATTCCTTCAAATCCTGATTGATAGATTAAGTCTACAATTAATTTCATTTCATGGATACATTCAAAGTATGCATTTCTTGGATCATATCCTGCTTCTACTAATGTTTCAAATCCTGCTTGCATTAAAGCACATACTCCACCACATAAGACTGCTTGTTCTCCAAATAAGTCTGTTTCTGTTTCTGTTCTGAATGTTGTTTCTAATACACCTGCTCTTGCTCCTCCAATTGCTAGTGAGTATGCTAATGCGATGTCTTGTGCTTTTCCTGTGTAGTCTTGTTCTACGGCTACTAGACATGGTGTTCCTTTTCCTGCTTGATATTCACTTCTTACTGTATGTCCTGGTGCTTTTGGTGCAATCATTGTTACATCAACATTTTTTGGTGGTACGATTTGATTGAAATGAATATTGAATCCATGAGCAAACATGAGCATGTTTCCTTCTTCTAGATTTGGTTCAATTGATTCTTTATATAATTTTGCTTGTAATTCATCGTTGATTAAGATCATGATGATATCTGCTTTTTTTGCAGCTTCTGCTGATGTACAAACTTCAAATCCTTGTTCTTCAGCTCTTTTCCATGATTTTGATCCTTCGTATAATCCTACGATGACTTTTACTCCTGATTCTTTTAAGTTTAATGCATGTGCATGTCCTTGTGATCCGTATCCAATGATGGCTACTGTTTTCCCATCTAATAATGATAAGTCACAATCTGATTCATAAAAAATTTTTGCCATTTTTAAT
>NZ_JAOQJR010000003.1:57892-243995 GCF_025566905.1 [Clostridium] ammoniilyticum | reverse complement strand
GAATTAGCTAAACTTAATGTAACTGAAAATACGATTTTCTATAAAAATTAGTTCCTATTTTCTCTTATTTCCAGTTTCTGCTTGCAATTCGGGAAATTTATATTTTGAAGAGATATATATAAAATAAAAAACAACCCGAAGGTTGTTGTTTATTAAATGGCGTCCACGAAGGGATTCGAACCCCTGACCGCACGCTTAGAAGGCGTGTGCTCTATCCAGCTGAGCTACGTAGACATTGCTTACTTTCAACTGCTCAACTAGAATAGCATATATTTTTTTAAAAAGCAATACTTTTTTAAAAATCATCTAAATTTTTGAATTCAACCTTTAAATCTTTACCTTCTACATAAATAACACAATAACTTCGATTACTTCCTCCACGAGGTAAAGTTGTAGATCCAGGATTAATAAGTGTATAACCATCAACTTCTTTATACATAGGAACATGCGTATGTCCTGAAAGTAGTACATCACAGTTTGCTTCTTGCAAAGTATAGATCATACTTGTTTCACGATCCATATATCCAAAACGATGCCCATGAGCAACTAAAAAGTTTAAATCTTCAACTTTAAATTTGATTTGATTTGGAAAATCACTATACCAATCATTGTTTCCTTTAACACATAACCAATCTTGCATCATATATGTTTCAGCTTCACTATCACCACAGTGAACATAATAATCTCCATCGGGTTCTAGTTCTTTTACACGATTAATCATTTGATGATAACCATGACTATCTGACATTACTACTATTTTTTTCATTTTCATCACCAAAAACATTATAACAAAACTTTACTAGATTTGTACAATATTATCGATTGATGTACTTACATTTTGATCTTCTTGAATAAGTTCATTATTAATATAGATATGGACTGAACTAACATCAGGAAGTGATAAAAATGATTTTTCGAGACGACTATAAAGAGTAGGGGAAATATTTTCGCTATTATCTAGAATACGTGATGATAAATAGATAGAAAGTAAGCCATCGTTTAATTGTGATTTTTTAGTTGTTTCTACTTTAGTATTATTTTCAAAATGATCTAATAATAAAGATACTTTTTGATCAATTGTTTGATTTGTGTTTTGAATACGTGTTGTTGTAGGAATATAATATGTTTTTCCAGCAATTTCTTTTTCGTTATAAACAAGGACGGAAGAGGTTTGATAAAGATCAAAAGTGGATGTTTCAAAGTTATTAATACCTAAATTAGGAGTGATACAACTTAATGGTATTGTTGTGTTTTCAAATGAAGAAACAGCTTTACCATCTATTTTCATATTGATTTTAGAAATACCATCTTTACAAAATAAATAGCTAAGAGCTTCACAAATATCTAAAGCTTGTTGATTGTTTGATACTTTAAAGTTATTTGTAAAATCAAATGTAAGTTGATTACTTTCCATAATTAAAGCATTAAGTTCTAATTTCTTATTAAAAATAGGATAAAGTCCTAATTGAGTAAAATCTTTTGATTTCATTGTTTCAATAATCCCTCGAATATTATTTTCCTTATTATCCTTAACACCAATATCTACAGAAACAGGAATAAGCGTTTCATCTTGATCTTTAAAAATAACTGTTTGCATATTGGCTTTCTTTTTCACTGTTTTAACATCATCATTTTTAAAATAAACAAAGGTTGCAAAAGCACATAAAAAAATCATTGAAATATTTCTTAAATATTTTTTATACATGAAATCACCTCACTATTTAAAATATGAAAAGAGTGATAAAATAGTCTTAAAATTTGCCTTTTTTAAAGATTTATTTTATATTATAATAGCGAAAATGAAGGAGGGATAGTTGTGCCACTTACTGATGATGATTTTGTGAAGACTGGGAAACTAGAGGGTTATAGTGAAATGATTCAAAAATTACATGAAGAAGAACAAACACAACCCGAAATCACTTATGATTTACAATTAGATGATGATGAGGATGAAGAAGAAAAATGATAGAAGATTTAATTGAAACAGGTCAATATAAAGAAGCGTTGCAATATTTAAATGATATGGATAATGAACAAGTACGTTATCAAAGACTTGTTTGTTTATATGGATTGAAAGAGTTACAACAAGCTAAAAGAGAAGGTATGAAAGCAAAAGTTCTTGCTGGAGAAACTTATTATGATGTTGTTGCTATTTATGTATCGATTTTAAAAGATTTAGAAGAATTTGAAGAAGCTATTAATATTATTGTAGAGGAATTATCAATGCCTTATATTCCTTATCAATATGAAACAGTTTTTAATGCAGCTTATGATGAACTGTTATTAGCAAAACAAGAAGCATCTTTTGATGGGGTGACTCAAAAAGTCTTTAATGAAGAAGATATCGAAAATATTTTAACTAAAAAAGATACAAATGAAGATTTACTTTATATGGCTATTGAACAAATGGAAGGCATGAATATTCGTCGTATGATTGTTCCTATTCGTCAATTTATTAGAGATAATGATCAACCTGATTTTGCCAAAAGTTTATTAATAGAATTAATGATTGATCAAGAAATTGATGAAGATTTGGAAGTTGTCAAAAAAGGTGTGCACTACGACATTAACCCAAGTTATGCCCCAATGGTCTTGAATCAAGAATCTGGTGTTGAGATTTATAAATTGTTGATGGATGCTTTAGAAGATGATAATCCATCTTTACTTACGATGTGTGAACAATTTTTAAATTTTTATCTTTATTCAATCTATCCAAAATATATTGATGAACAAGATTATCGTAGTATTGCAGGAGCTATTCATTATCATTTAGCATCTTTACAATATATAGATATTGAATTAGAAGATATTGAGTATTTATATAATTGCAATCAAGAGGATGTAAAAGATGTATTGGAAACAATACAATCAATCGAATATTAAAATTTATTAATATAGTTGAATTTAAAAAAAGGTTAGTATATAATGTCTTTTGATACGGAATAAGGAGAAATATATAATGAGAACAACTACAAAAAAATTAGAAAATGCTGTTACTCAAATTAAAGTAACATTTGATAAAAAAGAATGGGCAGAAGCTCAAGACGCTGCTTTAAAAAGATTAGCTACAAGAGTTAAATTAGATGGTTTCAGACCTGGTAAAGCTCCAGTTGCTATGATTAAAGCTAGACTTGGAAAACAAGCTATCTATGATGAAGCTACTGATCAAATCTTACAAAAAAGATATGCTGATATCATGAAAAAAGCTGAAGTTGCTCCAATTGCTCAACCAACATTAAATATTGATAGTGTTGATAATGATAACTTAAAAATTACAATTTTATGTCCTGTTAAACCTGAAGTTGAATTAGGTGAATACAAAGGATTGGAAGTTAAAAAAGGTAGAGTAACTGTTGCTAAAAAAGATATCGAAGCACAAGTTGAAAACTATCGTCATCAATTCGCTGAATTAACAACTAAAGAAAACGGTGAAGTTGCTAAAGGTGATACAGTAGTTATGGACTTTGAAGGATTCATCGATGGTGAAGCATTCGAAGGTGGAAAAGCTGAAAATCATTCATTAGAAATCGGTTCTGGACAATTCATTCCAGGTTTTGAAGATCAAATGATCGGTATGACTTGTGAAAATGAAAAAGATGTTGTTGTAACATTCCCAGAAGATTATCAAGCTACTGAATTAGCTGGTAAAGAAGCTACATTCAAAGTAACTGTTCATGAAATTAAAGAAAAAGTTTTACCTGAAGCTGATGATGAATTAGCTAAAGATGTTAACATCGAAGGTGTTGAAACTTTAGATCAATTAAAAGATCATATTAAAGCTCAATTAAAATCACAAAAAGAAAATGAAGTAGAAAATAAATTCTTCTCTGATTTAACTCAAGCTTTAATTGAATGTTGTAAAGTAGAAGATAGCGAAGCTTTATTAAATTCTGAATTAGATACAATGTTAAGAGAAGTTGAAATGAACTTGCAACAACAAGGTTTATCATTTGAATTATATGAACAATTCACTGGTAAAAACAAAGATGCTATCAAAGCTGATTTAACTGATCAAGCAAAAGACAGAGTTAAATTAAACTTAATCTTAGCTGCTATCGTTGAAGCTGAAAATATTGAAGTAACTGATGAAGAACGTAATAGCGAATTAGAAACAATCGCAAATACATATAATAGAGACTTAGAAGAAATCAAACAAATCTTCGCTCAAAATATGTACCAAATCGATGCTGATATTTTAAATAGAAAAGCGTTAGACGTTGTTAAAGAAAACTTAAAGAAATAGTTTAAAAGACGCGTAAGCGTCTTTTTAAAAAAGGAGGATTATTATGAGTGAAAGTACATTATTAACCCTTCCTGTTGTGTGCACAAGAGGAATGATTGTCTTTCCGGGTAACCGTTTATCATTAGATGTTGGTCGCCCCCTTAGTTTAAAAGCACTTGAACTTTCAAGTCGTGACTTTGATAACAATATCCTATTTGTATCACAAATCAATCCTATTGTTGATGATCCGAAATATGATGATGTTTATCATGTTGGAACTTTATGTAAAATTGAAAAGAAAATCCGTCGCGATAGTGCAGGGACAATCAAATTAACTGTTACTGGAGAAAAAAGAGTTGCTCTTCGAGATTTTAAAATTGAAGATGGTTCAATTTTTTCAACAGCTGAAGTTTTAGAAGATATTTATGGAGACACAAATGAAGAAGTTGCTTTAGTAAGAAAAACAACAGCTTATTTTGAACAAGCAAGACGTCATATGCCTCATATTCCAGCTGAAAGCTTAACATTGCTTTCAAATGGAACATCAGCTAGTTTACTTGCTGATACAATTGGTCAATATTTACCAATTGATTTAGATAGAAAACAAAAAATTCTTGAAGAACAAAGAATTAATGAAAGATTATTCTTAGTAGCAAGTTCTATTGAATCTGAAAAAATGATTAGTCAATTAGAAGATACAATCAATAGAAAAGTCAAAGAAAGTATTGATGAAAATCAAAAAGAATACTATCTAAGAGAAAAATTAAGAGCTATTAAAGATGAACTTGGTGATACTGTTGATAAAGGGGACGATGCTGATCAAATTCGTAAAGAATTAGCTGAAAATCCATATCCTCAATATATCAAGGATAAAATTGAAGAAGAATTACGTCGTTTTGAAGCTATGCCACCAGCATCTTCAGAAGCGAACGTTGTAAGAACTTATATTGATTGGGTGATGAAAACACCTTGGTATCAAGAAACTAAAGATGAAGAGGATATTTCTAAAATTGAAGCTATTTTAGAAGAAGATCATTTTGGTTTAGAAAAAGTAAAAGAAAGAATTGTTGAACACTTAGCAGTTAAACAAATGACACAATCTTTAAAAGCACCAATTATCTGTTTAGCAGGTCCACCAGGTGTGGGGAAAACAAGTATTGCTAAAAGTATTGCCCGTGCTTTAGATCGTAAATTTGTTAAAGCTTCTTTAGGTGGGGTAAGAGACGAAGCGGAAGTTCGTGGACATCGTCGTACTTATTTAGGATCAATGCCTGGACGTATCATTCAAGGAATGAAAAAAGCTGGTGTTGTAAATCCTGTCTTCTTATTAGATGAAATTGATAAGATGGCAAGTGATTATAAAGGAGATCCTACAAGTGCAATGCTTGAAGTTTTAGACCCTGAACAAAATTCTCAATTCTCTGATAACTATATCGAAGAACCATATGATTTATCTAAAGTTTTATTCATTGCGACTGCTAATGATTTAGGAGGAATTCCTGGACCACTTAGAGATCGTCTTGAAATTATTGAAGTTTCAAGTTATACAGAACAAGAAAAATTAATGATTGTTAAAGAGCATTTAATTAAAAAACAATTAGATGCGCATTCATTAAAACCTGAACAAATGATTATTTCTGATGATATCATCATGGAAATCATTCAACACTATACACGTGAAGCAGGTGTTCGTGAACTTGAAAGATATATTGCTAAATTATGTCGTAAAACTGTCTTAGCTATCTTAAAAGAAAAAGTTGAATCAGTTACAATTGATCAAGATAAACTTGTTGAATTCTTAGGAAAAGCACCATTTGATCATACTAAGAAACTTCCTCGTCCTCAAGTAGGTGTTGTTACTGGTATGGCATATACTCAATTTGGTGGAGATATTTTACCAATTGAAGTTAATCATTTTGATGGTACTGGTAAATTTATTATTACTGGTCAATTAGGGGATGTAATGAAAGAATCTGCTTCAATTGCATTAGATTATTTAAAAGCTAACAAAGAAAAATATGGCTTAGATGATAAAGCCTTTGAAAAACAAGATATTCATATCCATGTTCCAGAAGGAGCTATCAAAAAAGATGGTCCATCTGCAGGGGTAACTCTTACAACAGCTATCTATTCAGCGTTTACAAATAAACCTGTAAGAGATGATGTTGCGATGACTGGAGAAATCACTTTACGTGGAAATGTTCTACCAATTGGTGGATTAAAAGAAAAATCTATTTCAGCACATCGTTCTGGAATTAGAAAAATCATCATTCCTAAAGAAAATGAAAAGGATATCGAAGATATCCCAGAATCAGTAAGAAATGATTTAGAAATTGTTTTAGCTGATCATATCGATACAGTTTTAGAACATGCAATTGTTAAATAACGGAAACTTGAATTTCCGTTATTTTTTTTGTACAATAAAAAAGGTGAGAAAAATGGTAAAAATTAAAAAAGCAGAATATATATTATCAGCCGCATGGAAAAGCCAATGGCCTGAAGAAAGCTTTCCAGAAATGTGTTTAGCTGGACGATCAAATGTTGGAAAAAGTAGTTTTATTAATGCGATGTTATCTAGAAATGGTCTTGCAAAAGTATCAAGTACGCCAGGTAAAACAAGAACTTTGAATTTCTTTAATGTCAATGATGCACTTTATTTTGTAGATGTTCCTGGATATGGATATGCCAAAGTTGCTAATAATGTCACAAAACAATTTGGTAAAACGATGGATGAATATATTAGTGAAAGACAAACTTTAAGAGGTTTTATTTTACTTGTAGATTATCGTCATAAACCAACAAAAGATGATGTGATGATGTATGAGTTTGTTAAACATCATGGTGTACCTGTCATTGTCGTTGCGACTAAAGAAGATAAACTTAAACGTAATGATTTAAAGAAAAATGAAAAATTAATTAAAGATACATTACATTTTGATCCAAGTGATACATTTATTCGTTTTTCAAGTTTAAAGAAAAAAGGAATTCAAGAAGCTTGGAATGCAATTTATGAATTGTGTGATTTAGATTTTGAGTAGGGAAACCTACTTTTTTTCATATCTGATGATTTATTGCATAGACTTTGTTAGGAGGATGACTATGCAAAAAATATTTTACGAAAAGGAAATTGATTTATTACATCAATTAAAGGAATTAGTTTCTTTAACGGTTGATGAATCTATCGACTATAAGATTGAAGATCATGGTGTTAGAGCGGTGGGGAGTCTTGCTATTAAAGGAGAATATATTAGTCAAGAAAAAAGACATTTTTTAGAAAATGTGGAATTAGATGTTTATGCGGATGATCAAAAGATTATAGATCATCAAGATTTTCATTTAAAGGTTGAAGATTTTCATTATGATATTATTGATGGTAATTTGAAAATTAAAATTGAAGTTGGAGTGTATGGGGTTGAAGAAGGCGAAAATCGTTATATTCAACTTGATGAAGATCCTATTGATGAAATTGAAAAATTATCAAGGGATGTTGAGACGCAAACGATAAATGAACAAGTCGTTGCTGAGGCACCCGAAGAAATTCAAGATGTTGAAAAGTTACAAGAAAAAATTTATGAAACGAAAGAAAAAGAAGAAAAGGTTGATGATGACGAGGATCTAGGTGTTTATTATTTATATGTCGTTTTACCAAATGATACGTATGCTTCAATAGCTAGACAATACCAGGTAGATGAAAAAATGATTAGAGACTATAATCAAGATCTAAATTTAGATGCAGGACAAATTCTTATTATTCCTTATGCTCCAAAAGATCATTCAAACAAAGTATGATTTAGACGTAATTGGACTGATTCAAATCAGTCCGCATGTCTATAAAGTGAAAACAGCTAATCATTTTTATTGTGTTAAGATTGTTGATGAAAAGAAACTAGAAGTTGCTTATCAACATCTTAATACCTTACATCTCCATCATTTTATTCATTTGATATTAAATAATGAACAACACTATTTTACACCTTTTCAAGATCAATATATCTATCTTATGCCTTATTTACAAGAAGATAATCATATAAAAAAAGGAATGAAAATAAAAACATATTATCAAATCCTAGCGTATTTACACAATCATTCTTTTTTTATGCAACATGAGGAAGACGCTTTTTTTAAAAAGCAGTATGATGATCTTTTTTCTTTGATTCAACAAAGAAAAAATGATTATGAAGAATTAATGAGAGAATTTGAATTTAGAAAATTTAAATCTCCAGCAGGTTGGATGCTTGTTTTAAATTATTATCGTATCGTTCATTATTTAAATCAAGCACATTATTATTTAAGTCAATATCAAGAAATAATGAAAGGTAAAAATGAAATTAGACTTTCTTTAACGTATAATCATTTTGATAAGGAACATATTTTTGTTAGTGATGAAACACTTATTTCAATTGATCGAATGAAAATTAATTATTGTATTTATGATTTGATAGATATTTTTCAAAATCATGATGAACTCTATGATAGTTTACCGTTATTAGAATATTATTTAAAAGAAGTAAAGCTTTTAAAAGAAGAAAAAATCTTAATGCAATGTATTTTATCAATTGTTCCACAAGTTCAATTAAATTTACAAGAAGAAGTCAATATTTATCAAATGTCAAAATTAATTTGTTATTTAGATGGTTTACAAGAAATATTCAAAAAGTTAATGATTGACGAGAAATAGTCTATTTGATAGAATAGAACTGCAATGATTTGGAGGAGTAGTTCTTCTTTGTTTGATAGAGAGTCCCGTTTGCTGGAAAGGGATAAATGAAAAGAGTGAAGGTAGCCAAGGAGCATGTTAGATGAAATGAAGTAGTTTAACACGTAGAACTGCGTTAAAGTTTTAAGGTGCTAAGTTTTATACTTAGAACTAAGGTGGTATCGCGATATAAGTCGTCCTTAGAGGGATGGCTTTTTTATTTTAAGGAGGAAAAAGATGAATTATTTTACAGAGTATTGGTATGTATGGATTATTTTTGCTGTCATGTGTGTGTTCTTGTTTAGTTTTTATGGTAAAAAATTTAAACAATTAAAAGAAAAAAGAAAGCAATATGAAGAAAAATTAGCTCAAGAAAAAGATATGTTTTCTCATCTTACAAGTGATGTTTTTGATAAGATTGAACCAATTGATCTAACAAGAGCTGTTATTTTTCATATTAATGCGAAAGAAGATCGTCTATATGAAGATGATAACTATGATGGAAATATTATTCCTTATTTGACACATGAGGAATTATTGATTTATACAATGTACCAATTAGAATGTTCTTTAGAAGGGGGAAGAGGTTCAATCCATTCGTTTTTTATAACAGAACCTTATTGTAATTATCGACCTTATTATAAAGAAGCATTTGAAACAATGAAATGTTATGATATTGCTCATTTATTAGAAGAAGCTGAAAAATTAGCTATTTTAATTGAAAACGATCAAGAAGATGAAATTGATGAAACAAGTGAATACGCTACATACAATTTCTCTGATTTTACAAATGAATTTGTTTCTTTATTACGTTCTTCAGGAATTGGTGATAAATTAGGAGAATACATTAAAGAACATAAAGAAAGTTTTATTGAAAAGGATGATGAAAATGAAAAAAGAATTAGCGAGTAAATATGATCATAAAAGTGTTGAAAAAGGTAAATATCAACATTGGTTAGAAAAAGAATATTTTAAAGCAGGAGATGTTTCTAAAAAGCCTTATGCAATCGTTATTCCACCACCAAACGTTACAGGTAAACTTCATTTAGGACATGCTTGGGATACAACTTTACAAGATATGATTATTCGTTATAAAAGAATGCAAGGTTATGATGCTTTATGGCTTCCTGGTATGGACCATGCCGGAATTGCTACACAAGCTAAAGTAGAAGCAAGAATGAGAGAAGAAGGAATTTCTCGTTATGATTTAGGAAGAGAAGGTTTCTTAGAAAAAGCTTGGTCTTGGAAAGAAGAATATGCTTCTATTATTCGTGCTCAATGGGAAAAATTAGGTTTATCTTTAGATTATTCGAAAGAAAGATTTACTTTAGATGAAGGATTATCTCAAGCGGTTAAAGAAGTTTTCGTTCGTTTATATGAAAAAGGATATATTTATCAAGGTAAAAGAATTATTAACTGGGATCCTGTACAAAGAACAGCTTTAAGTAATATCGAAGTTATTCATAAAGAAATTGAAGGGGCAATGTATTATTTCAAATATAAAATTGTAGATAGTGATCAAGAATTAGTCATTGCGACAACACGTCCTGAAACAATGTTTGCCGATCAAGCTATCTTTGTTCACCCTGATGATGAAAGATATAAAGATTTAGTTGGTAAATATGCAATCAACCCAGCTAATGGTGAAAAATTACCAATTATGGCTGATAGTTATATCGATATGGATTTTGGAACTGCGGTAATGAAATGTACACCTGCTCATGATCCAAATGACTTTGCTTTAGCTAAAAAATACAACTTAGACATGCCTATTTGTATGAATGATGATGGAACAATGAATGAACTTTGTCATAAATATCAAGGTATGGATCGTTTTGAATGTCGTAAACAATTAGTTGCTGATTTTGAAGCAGCGGGTATTGTTGATCATATTGAAAAACATTTACATCAAGTAGGTCACTCAGAAAGATCAGGAGCTATTGTTGAACCTTATTTATCAAAACAATGGTTCGTTAAGATGAAACCATTGGCTGAAGCTGCTTTAGCTAATCAAAAGAAAGATTCTAAAGTAAACTTTGTACCAGAAAGATTTGAAAAAACATTTACACAATGGATGGAAAATATCGAAGATTGGTGTATTTCACGTCAATTATGGTGGGGACATCAAGTACCAGCATGGTATCATAAAGAAACAGGTGAAGTTTATGTTGGAAAAACTGCACCAGAAGATACCGAAAACTGGACACAAGATGAAGATGTCTTAGATACTTGGTTCTCTAGTGCATTATGGCCATTTTCAACATTAGGTTGGCCTAATACGGAAGATCCTTTATTTAAAAGATACTTCCCAACAAATACTTTAGTTACAGGATATGATATTATTTTCTTCTGGGTAAGTCGTATGATTTTCCAATCATTAGAATTTACAGGTCAAAGACCATTTGAACATGTTTTGATTCATGGTTTAATTCGTGATGAACAAGGAAGAAAAATGTCTAAATCATTAGGTAATGGGGTTGACCCAATGGATGTTATCGATCAATACGGTGCTGATACATTAAGATTCTTCTTAACTACAAATTCAGCACCAGGTATGGATTTAAGATATATTCCTGAAAAACTAGAAGCATCATGGAATTTTATTAATAAAATTTGGAACTCAGCAAGATTCGTTTTAATGAATATTGATGGAGATTTAGAATATAAGGATTTAAAATTTGATCATTTAAATTTATGTGATAAATGGATTTTAAATCGTTTAAATAACGTAATTGAAGAGGTAGATGCCAACATGGATAAATTTGAATTCGTTAATGTTGGTAGCGAATTATATAAATTCATTTGGGATGATTTCTGTTCATGGTATATCGAACTTACAAAAGTTCATTTAAATAGTGATAATGAAGTTGAAAAACAAGCAAGTGCTCATACTCTTGTTTATGTATTAAATGCAATCGTTAGAATGTTACATCCATTCATGCCATTTGTAACTGAAGAAATTTATCAAGCAATTCCACATTTAGAAGAATCAATTTGTATTTCTAAATATCCAACAGTAAATCCTGATTTCAATGATGAAAACATCAACAAACAATTTACTTATTTAATGGATATTGTTAAAGGTGTTCGTGAAATTCGTGCAAACTATACAATTAAAAATGCAATCGAAGTGGAATACTCAATTGAAACAAAAGATGAAAACTTACAAGCTTTATTAGACCAATGTGTTCCTTACTTAAAGAAATTATGTAATGCAACTTGTGTTGGTTATAATCAAGAAGCTTCTAAAGATGTTGCGACAGCAATGATTCAAGGTGGTAATACATTGATCGTTGAACTTGGTGCTTATGTTGATAAAGAAGCAGAAAAACAAAAATTACAAGCTGAACTTCAAAAACTTGAAGGGGAAATTAAACGTTGTACAAATATGTTAAGTAATGAAAAATTTGTATCAAAAGCACCTCAAGCAAAAGTTGATAGTGAACGTCAAAAATTAGAAGATTATACATCTAAATATAATGCTGTTAAAGAAAAATTAGCAGCTATGTAAAATCAAGTTTGAAAAAACTTGATTTTTTTTAATTTTTAAAAGAAAAATACTCAAAAAATGTCTATATAAATAGTGAGGAAGTTAGTGGGTGTCTGTTCCTTAAATAAAAAAAGGAGGAAATGAAAATGCAAGAATTACAATTAACAAATCAAATGGAAATTATTGGTGGAGGAGTAGGAACATGGATTGTCTGTGTTGTTGTGGGAGCAGCCGTTTATAAAATGTTATATTCTTCTAGTGGTCGTATTTCAATTCCAAGACTTGTTTCTATTGAATGGAGATAATAGATGAAGGTACTTCGGTACCTTCATATTCTTTATTAATTTTCATAGACTAGAAAGAGGTGAGTCTATGAAAAAGAAAGGAATGCTTATTTTTACTTTTTTAATGCTTTTATGTAATACACTAACTATGTATTATGTAAATCGAGCACTTAAACAAGAAATCAATATCTATGTTGTCCAAGTAGGACGCTATAAAGAAAAAGCAAATGCTGAAAATACAATGAAACAAATAGAAGAATTAGGGTATAAGAGTTCTATGTATCAAGATCAAGAGTATGTTGTTATTACTGATATTTTTATAAAACAAAAAGAGGCACATCAACAAGCAAAAGAGATTGCTGAAAAAGGAAATACATGTGTGGTTAAAGAATATTTTATAGATGATCGTTATCAAGAGAATATTGAAAAAAAAGAATATAATGCAATTTATCAATTTTTAAAAACAAATTGACAAGGAAGTTACTCTTTGATAGTATGCTTTCAGGGGGTGAAAACTTTGAACTTCAAAACAAAAGAAATGTGTTATTGCGCACTTATGGCATGTATGATGGCTATATTTTCGCAAATTAAAATTGATTTACCAGGATATGTACCAATTACATTACAAACCTTTATGGTTTGTTTAATTGCATTGATTGCTCCTTGTAAGGTAGCAGTTAGTGCATGTGTTGTTTATTTGTTGATGGGAGCGGTTGGTTTACCTGTTTTTGCTGGATTTCAAGGTGGTATGGGATCGCTTTTAGGTTATAGTGGGGGATATATCTTTTCGTTTCCAATAATGGTCTATGTTATTTCAAAATTAAAAACAAGAGTTCCTATTGGTTTAGCATGTATTATTGGAAGTGTGATCTGCTATTTTATTGGAACACTGTGGTTTATGTTTGTGACGAAGATGAATTTAAGTGCTTCTTTAATGATGTGTGTTGTTCCTTTTATACCTGGAGATCTTATAAAAATAGTATTAGCCTATTGTTTAAGTAAAAAAATAAAAGTAAAGCTTTAAATGATGTTGAATTGTCCTCGCTTTGAAAGACCAAGAGAAAAAGCAATTTATAATGGGATTGAAACTTTATCGAATCAAGAATTAATTGCAGTAATTTTAAGAACAGGAAATAAAGAAATGTCTGTTTTAAATTTGGCTTCTTTATTATTAGAAGAAATAGGAGGGTTCCAAGCTTTAAAAGATGTAGACTATTATCAATTAACGAAAATCAAAGGTATTAAACAAGCAAAAGCAATTGAATTAATGGCAAGTATAGAACTTGCGAAAAGAATGCAAAAAGAAAATACAAAAAGATTTGTTATTAAAGAACCTCAAGATGGTTATGAATATATTAAACATAAATTGATGTTTGAAAAACAGGAAAAAGTCATTTTACTTTGTTTAAATAGCCGTTTAGAAATCATTCAAGAGAAATTATTATTTATAGGAAGTGGAGATGCTTCTATGTTAGAAACAAAAGAGGTATTTCAACATACACTTAGATGTGGTGCTAATCGAATTATTTTGATACATAATCATCCAAGTGGAAATCCTGCACCATCTGTAGAAGATGAACTAATAACGCAAAAGATTAAAGAAATGGCGGATTGTTTAGAAATAGAGTTCATAGATCATCTAATTGTTGGTAAGCATTGTTTTTATAGTTTTGCTTCAAAAAAAATCTATCAAAATAAAGAAGATTGATTTTTTTTAGTGAACTCTATATAATGAATGATACTAGAGGTGATTATATGAACAATCGTAGAAAAAAAAGAAATAAAAGAATTATTATTGGTTTTTTTGTCGTTGTTATTTTAGTATCAGTTATTGGTTTTTTTGTAGGGAGAAAACAATCCCGTTTAGAAAAGACATTAAGTAATTCTATTTCTATGATTGAATACTATATTATTAAAAAACCTATTTCTTTTGTAAATGATATCTTTAATGAATATAATGATTTAAAGGATGTTTATGATGAAAATAGAATTTTAAAAGAAAAGTTAGATTCTTATGTCAATATTGAATCTGAAAATGAAGTT
Organism: [Clostridium] ammoniilyticum; assembly: GCF_025566905.1. Lineage (NCBI taxonomy): Bacteria > Bacillati > Bacillota > Erysipelotrichia > Erysipelotrichales > Coprobacillaceae > Faecalibacillus > [Clostridium] ammoniilyticum. Next base: position 229,260 of record NZ_JAOQJR010000003.1, on the reverse strand, counting down.
TTACAATCAGAAATTAAAAAATTAAAGAAATTAACAGAAATGGATTATCTTCCAAATGATTATAAAACGAAGGCAGCTAGTGTACAAATACGTGATCAAACAAATTGGAATGATGAAATTACAATTGATGCTGGAAGTTTAAATAATGTTCAAGAAGGAATGGCAGTTTGTGATTCTAAAGGAATGATCGGTGTTGTTAGTCATGTAACGGAAATTAGTTCTACTGTTTCGTTACTTACAAGTGAAAATCCATCAAATCAAATTCCAGTAATGATTATTAATGGTGATCAAACGATTTATGGATTATTAAAAAATTATGATGTTAATAAGAAAGTTTTAAATATTACTTTACTTTCAGGAATTGATAAATTAGAAAAAAATGCGAAAGTTTATACTTCTGGTTTAGGTGGAGATGGAAAATGTCCTAAAGGAATTTATATTGGTAAAGCAAAAAAACTGGTAACTCAAAGTGATGGAACAACAATGACTTTAACTGTTAAAATGGCTGCGCAGTTTAAAGATTTATCTTATGTAAGTGTAGTAAAGAAGGTCAATGGTAATGAAGAATAAGCTTGTTAGATATTTAATTATCATGTTTATTTTCTTTGTTATCGACAGTATTTTACGTTTTTATTTACCATCTTCAATTTTGAAATTAAATTTGACAATTGTTCCTTATGTTGGTGTGATGATGTTTGATTTATTGACGAATACAATTGATGAAGATCATCGTTATATTTTTGCAGGAATTTGTGGAATTTATTTTAGTGTAATTTATGGAAATTCTATTTTTGTATATGTCTTATTGTTCTTTATGTATTCTTTTTTTGAAAAGCGTTATATGAAAAAAGCTGTTATGACTTATTTTGAGGCGATTGTCATCGTTGTTTTGACAATTTTTGTACAGGAGAGTGTGTTATATTCTTTAATGTGGATAACAAATACAACTCAATTAGTGATAACAACATTTCTAATTAAGAGACTACTACCAACATTACTATTCAATATTGTTATTTTTAATGGGGTGTATTTTATCCACGATAAATTAAATCTTGAAGGTGATATTGATGTATATTTTAGTTAAGAATCTTAATGGACGTTTGATTTTTATAATGGATAATGAAGTCGATTTTGAAGTTTTATTAAATGAATTAAAAGGTCTTTTGGTGCAATCTTTCTTTAAAAAGAAGGATTATTACCCAAAGGCCTTTTTTGATTTGAAGGGTCGAATTTTGGAAAATGATGAGATATTACAATTTTTTGGTGTTCTTGTAGAATGTAAAAGTCTCTTGTTTGGTGGTTTTATAGAAGAAAAAACGGAGGAGAAAAAAGAATTAAGAATGATCGATGCTTCTATACATGCGGGAGAAAAAATAGAAATTTATGAAGATACATTAATTACAGGTAAAATCAATCCAGGGGCCATTGTTCAAGTGTATGCTAAATTATATGTCATGCAAGGTGTTTTTGGGATTATAGAAGTCCAAAGTGAAGAAGCTTGTATTTCCAGTCAAAGATTTAAGAATGCAACAATTCGCTTTTTTGGAAAATCTATACACCATTTTACAACTTTCGAAATGTCACTTGTTTATTATAAAGATAACGATATCGTTGTAGAAAAGGGGGATTACATACATGTCTAGAATCATTACTGTGACATCTGGAAAAGGTGGTGTGGGTAAAAGTAGTATCAGTGTTAATTTAGCAATTGCTTTGGCACATCAAAACTTAAAAGTATGTTTGATTGATGGAGATTTTGGTTTAAAGAATTTAGATGTTATGATGGGATTGGAAAATAGAGTTGTTTATGATTTAAATGATGTGATTTCTGGTAAATGTGAAATTCATCAGGTGTTGGTCAAAGATAAAAGAGAACAAACGCTTTATTTATTACCAGCGTGTAAAACGTTGTCTTTTCAAAATTTAGATGCATCGATCATGGCGGCACTGATTGATTATTTAAAAAATGATTTTGATTTTATTATTGTAGATTCACCAGCAGGAATTGAACAAGGGTTTACTTATGCCTCATCAATTGCTGATGAAGCAATTATTGTTGTTAATCTTGATCTTGCAACATTAAGAGATAATGACCGAGTGATTGGCCTATTGCTTAAAAAGGGAATACAGGATTTAAAGTTGATTATTAATAAAGTGAATTTAGATGATATTGAAGATGGCAAATCATTAACGATCGATGATGCTTTAGATATTTTATCTTTACCACTTTTAGGAATTGTTTATGAAGATCATGAAATGATTGAAGCTAATAATAAAGGACGCCCTGTTTATTTGTTGAAGGGTCATCTTTTACATGATTGTTTTGATAATATCGCACATCGTTTGTTAGGACATAAAAGAGCTTTTGCTAAATGTAAAAGGAGAGGTTTATTAAGTCGTATCTTTTTGGGATGATTTCATATGATGTAATAGGTGATTATATGTCAGATTTGGATGATGTAAGAAAACGCATTGAAAAAAGGAAAAGACCACTTAATGATCATAATTTCAAAAAGCTTTATAATGGGATGGTACGTTTGATGGTTATGATGATTGTTGTTTTAGGTTCATTGATTGTTTTGAAAAATCCAGAACTTGAACAAAAAATATTTAATCAAAAATATTTACAACAATTGATTACCTTTGTTTCACAAAGTGTTTTAGATTTTTTACCAGAAGATGTTAAAGTAAGTCAAGAATTACAATATACCTTGATCAAGGATGACTATTATAAAGGAACAGGAAATCAGGTTCTTGCAATGAATAACGGTAAAGTGATTGATGTAAAAAAACAACAAGTGACTATTTTAGATGAAAATGGTACGGAAATTACTTTTTCTAAGTTAAAAGATATTCAAGTAAATAAATTTCAAAAAATAAAACAAGGGGATACAATTGCTTTGTATCAACAAAAGTTTAAAATGATATTTGAATATTTAGGAAAACAAATCACTTATCAAGAATATTTGGGGATGTAAAATGAAAATACATCCCCTTACTTATTTTTATTTACTTTTAGCCTTTATATCAGGTTCTTCTTATTATGTGGCTTTTTTATTTTTTTCTATTTTACATGAAATAGGTCATTATCTTGTGGCACTTTATTTTTCTTTTGAAATTGAAAAGATTATGATACTTCCTTTTGGGGCTTTTTTATCGTTAAAAGATTTAGGAAAACATTATGTTTATGAAGAAATAGGGATGCTTCTTTGTGGTCCATTTATTAATCTTATTTGTTTTATTTTTTTTATTTTTATAAAAGAACCATTGTTAGCTAAAATCAATATTTATATTTTAATATTCAACTTACTTCCAGTTTATCCTTTGGATGGTTCAAAACTTTTATTATTATTTTTATCTTATTTCATAGATTATCAAAAAGCCATGCAAATACAAATAAAAGTTTCACTATTGTTTATTTGTATTTTATGGATTATTACGAAACAAATAGGGAGAAAAATTATTTTAGGATATTTATTTTATCAAGTTATTTTATATCTTAAAAATTATCGTTTGATTTATATGGAAACATTGATGAGTGATCATCTTAGTAAAAAAAGAGTGAAAATAAATAAACATCTTGAATATTTTCGACCTTATCAAAATATCTATCATTTTCATCAACGATTTTATGATTTTGACACAATAAAAATTTATTTGATAAAATCTAAGAAATCGCATTGACTTTAATTGGAATATTCAGTATAATGCACTTGTTGTAGACCTCTAGACTACAACCGCACATAAAAGGTACTAAATGCGTTTGCTGCCTTGGTTGGCGAGTCTTAGAAAAAAATTATAGGAGGTGCGGTATGTACGCAATTATCGAAACAGGTGGAAAACAATTAAAAGTTGAAGCTGGTGATGCAATTTTCGTAGAAAAATTAGAAGTTGAAGCAGGAGAAAAAGTTACTTTTGATAAAGTATTATTAGTTGGAGATGAAACTGTAACTATTGGTGCTCCTTACGTTGAAGGTGCTACTGTAGAAGCTACTGTAGAAAAACAAGGTAAAGAAAGAAAAGTAACTATTTATAAATATAACGCTAAAAAACATTACCACAAAAAACAAGGTCATAGACAACCTTATACAAAATTAATTGTTGATTCAATCAACGTTAAATAATGATTAAAGTTCAAATAAAAAGAAATAATAAATATATTACTCAAATTAAAATAAAAGGACATGCCCAGTTTGGTGAATATGGCAAAGATCTTGTGTGTGCTGGCGTAAGTGCTGTAGCTACAGGTATTTGCAATACTCTTGCTAAAAAGGGATTTCTAGAAGAAAAAAAGTGTGCAATTATTTTAAAAAATGGTAATATAATGATAGATGTGTATGAAAATGATGAAATAATGCAAGTGATACTAGAGACTCTTGTGATTAGTTTGGAATCATTTACAGAAGACTATCATCAATATATCAAGATAACCTATGAGGAGGAATAACATCATGATGTTTAAATTAGATTTACAATTATTCGCTTCTAAAAAAGGGGTTGGATCAACTAAAAACGGTCGTGACTCAAAATCAAAAAGATTAGGAGCTAAATTATCAGACGGACAATTCGCTACTGCTGGTTCTATTATTTATAGACAAAGAGGTACTAAAATTCATCCAGGTACTAACGTAGGAAAAGGTGGAGATGACACTTTATTCGCTATGTGTGATGGAATTGTTAAATTCGAAAGAATGGGAAAAGATAGAAAAAAAGTATCAGTTTACCCAGCTGCATAATGAAATCCCTGAAAAGGGATTTTTTTTGAAAGAGAGGTGGAAGTATGCAATTTATCGATAAAGCTAAAATATATATTGAAGCTGGTAAAGGTGGAGATGGAACGGTGGCTTTTAGACGTGAAGCACATGTTCCAAAAGGTGGACCTGCCGGTGGAGACGGTGGAAAAGGTGGAAGCATTATTTTTGAAGCAACAACATCTTTATCAACGTTATTAGATTTAAAATATAAACGTGTTTATAAGGCACGTCCTGGTGGTAATGGGATGGCTAAAAAAATGCATGGTGCAGATGCAAGTGATTTAGTAATCAAGGTACCAGTGGGGACAGTTATTACGAATGAAGAAACTGGAAAAATTATGGCTGATTTAACAGAAGACAGACAACGTGTCGTTCTTGCTAAAGGTGGTCGTGGTGGAAGAGGAAATGCGCGTTTTGCAACTTCTCGAAATCCTGCACCACAAATTTGTGAAAGAGGAGAACCGGGAGAAAAATTTGATGTTTGCTGTGAGCTTAAATTATTAGCAGATGTTGGACTTGTAGGGTTCCCTTCAGTAGGTAAATCAACATTCTTATCTGTTGTTTCACGTGCAAGACCAGAAATTGCTGATTACCATTTTACGACTATTGTTCCTAATTTAGGAGTCGTTCAAGCAAAAGATGGTCGTAACTTTGTTATGGCTGACCTTCCAGGATTAATTGAAGGGGCAAGTCAAGGTAAAGGACTTGGTCATCAATTTTTAAGACATATTGAAAGATGTCGTGTTATTGTTCATATTATTGATATGGGTGGTATTGAAGGACGTGATCCTTATGAAGATTATTGTACAATTAATGAAGAACTTGGACAATATCAATATCGTTTATTAGAAAGACCACAAATTGTCGTAGCTAATAAAATGGATGAAGAAAATGCTGAAGAAAATTTAAAAGCTTTCAAAGAAAAAGTAGGAGAAGATGTTAAAGTATTCCCTATTTCAGCAATTATTCATGAAGGTGTTGATCAAGTATTATATGCTGTTGCAGATGCTTTAGAAACTGCGCCTAAGTTTGATATGGAAGAAGTAGAAGAAAATACAGTTGTTTATAATTATGAAGAAGAAGAGGCACCATTTGTTGTTCACAATTTAGGTAATGGTCAATGGACAATTACTGGTAAGAAGATTGAACGTCTTGTATCCATGACTTCTCTAGTAAGTGATGATGCAATTAAACGTTTATCTATTAAAATGCGTAATATGGGAATTGATGAAGCTCTTAGAAACGCAGGATGTCAAGATGGAGATGTTGTTTCTATTCTTGATTTTGAATTCGAATTCTATGATTAATGAATCAGGCTTTATGCCTGATTTTTTATTTTCAGTTAATAGATACTATGATATAATTGAGACAAATTTGACACAAATTTGAGACGAAATGATTTGTTTTTTATAATATAATAGTAATAGGAGAAATGTATGTATAGCTATATAAAAGGTTTGATTGTTGATATTCAAAGTGATCATATTGTTTTAGAAAATAATGGGATTGGTTATTTAATTTATGTGAGCAATCCTTATGCTTTTTCTAAAGGAAAAGAAGTGGTTGTTTATCTTTATCAACAAGTAAAAGAAGATGGTATTTTATTGTATGGATTTAATTTAAAAGAAGAAAAAGATTTATTTTTAAAATTGATTTCAGTTAAAGGAATTGGTTGTAAAAGTGCTTGTACAATGCTAGCAAGTGGGGATGTTGAAGGAATTTGTGAGGCTATTGAAAGTGGCAATATGACCTATTTAAAGAAAATACCAGGTATTGGACCTAAAGCAGCAGGACAAATTATTCTTGATTTACAAGGAAAAGTAACTGCTACAAAACAAACTGTCGTTAATCAAGAATTGGAAGAAGCTATGGAAGTATTAATTGCATTAGGTTATAAACAAAGTGAAGTAGATAAAGTTGTTAAGAAATTGACAGATGAAAATTTAGATACAAATGGTTATGTCAAAAAAGCATTAAGTTTAATTGTTAAATAGGAGGGAAAACATGAACGAGGTTTTAGATCCTGAAATTGTAGAAGATGATGAAAGTTCGCTTCGTCCAAGTGATTTTGATGAATATATTGGACAAACAAATCTTAAAGAAAATTTAAAAGTGTTTGTAGGGGCTGCAAAGCTTCGTGATGAGTCGTTAGATCACGTTTTACTTTATGGACCACCAGGTTTAGGAAAAACAACTATGTCAATGATCATTGCTCATGAAATGGGAACTCATATTAAAATTACAACAGGTCCAAGTATTGAAAAAACAGGGGATCTAGTAGCTATTTTAACAGCTCTTGAACCAGGTGATGTTTTATTTATTGATGAAATTCATCGTTTAAATAAAGTGGTAGAAGAAATTTTATATCCAGCGATGGAAGATTTTTGTGTTGATGTTGTTATCGGAAAAGAAGCATCTACAAGATCGGTAAGAATTGATTTACCACCTTTTACCCTTGTTGGGGCAACAACGAGAGCAGGTGATTTATCAGCACCATTAAGAGACCGTTTTGGTATTGTTTCAAAATTAGAATATTATAGTGAAGAAGAACTGACTCAAATTATTGATCGTACAAGTCGTGTGTATAATATTGTTATGGATGATGATGCTAAAAGGGAACTTGCAAGAAGAAGTCGTGGGACACCACGTATTGCAAATAGATTATTTAGAAGAGTTAGAGACTTTTCACAGTTTTATGGCGATGCAACAATTACAAGAGATAGAACAATTGAAGCATTAGAAAGATTAAAAGTAGACAATTTAGGATTAGATGATGTTGATCATAAGTATTTATTAGGAATCATTCATCGTTTTAAAGGAGGACCTGTAGGACTTGAAGCAATTGCTGCATCTATTGGGGAAGAACCACAAACTTTAGAAGATGTCAATGAGCCTTATTTATTACAAATTGGTTTGATTAAAAGAACGCCAAGAGGACGTATAGCAACAGCTGAGGCTTATCGTCATTTAAATATTGAACAAGATTATGAATAGTTTTGAAAAGATAGGACTTATTGTCCTATTTTTTATTTCTCTCATTTATAGTTATGTAAAGCCAACAGCTATTGTTGAAAATATTCAAACCAAACAAAATATTGTCATTTATGTAGAAGGAGAGTTTGAACAAAAACTCTCCTTTAAAACAAAACCAACAATTAATGATGTTTTAACAAAACTGCAAACAGATAACCATTATCAATTTAATGAAAATTATCAACTTACAAATGAAAGTAAACTTTATTTACCTCATGGTCAAAATCTGATTTCATTAAATCATGCTTCACTTGATGATTTAATGAAATTAAAAGGAATAGGAGAAAAAACAGCCATAAAGATCGATGAGTATCGACAAAAAACACCATTTCAAACAATTGAAGATTTAATGAATATTCAAGGAATTGGTGAAAAGACATATCTTCGATTAAGGGAGTATTTATGTTTATAAAAGGAAAAGGTTTTTATCTAGCACTTCCTTTATTGGTGGTTGTTTTAGCTAAAATGTTACATCCTATTTTATATGTATTTCTTATTTTTTATTTTATTTTTCTGTATTTAAAACATTTTAAAATACTATTGAGTGTAAGTTTACTATTATCATTTCTCTTATTTCTCTTTTTTTATTTACCACAACCTTTAAATCAAAATGAAATTTCAGGGAAGGTCGTAAGTAAAGATGATCAAAGTATTGTTGTCAAGAGGGGGTATCATAAAGTAAAGGTTTATGGAGAATTTAAAAATATCTCGTTGTTTGATGATATTTCTTTGATAGGAAAACCTTATAACTTCCATCAAATACAAAATGATTATGCGTTTAATTATCAATGTTATTTATATAGTTTAAATATTTTTGATACTTTACAACTTGAAAAAATAAAAAGTAATCAACATCAAGATCATCTATATCATTATTTAGAAAAAAGAATCAAGACATCTTCCAAAGTAAAAAGTCTGTTATCTTTATTTATTTTAGGAACAAAAGATGAACAAATGAAAGAATATTATCAAAAGTTAACGCAACTCTCGATTGTTCATTTATTTGCTCTTTCGGGTATGCATCTTACAATTTTACAGAAATGGTTGATGAATTTTTTAAAATTCTTTTTTTCAAAAAAAGGACAAAAATGTATATCTCTTATATTGATTGGGGTTTACATGTTTAGTATTCCTTATAATATTTCTTATTTAAGAGCGTATCTAATGCTTTTTTTACCAATGATTTTTGGTAAATGGTTAAATCAGTTGGATATTTTTTCTTTTTTAACAGTTGGTATGTTAATGTATAATCCTTATTTGATTTATAATTTATCTTTTATTTTTTCTTATTTGATTTATTTTTTTATTTTACTTTTACAAAACCAAAAAGCAGGGAAATATTATTTATTTTTAGGTTCAATTCCCATTATTATTTCTATTCAACATATTTTACCGGTGTTTTCTTTTCTAATAGGTATTCTTCTAATGCCTTATATAGAAATGATTTATAAAAGTATGCTTTATTATTTATTGCTTGGAAAATATATTTTACCTTTTTTATCTTTAGAATATGAATTGTTATTAAAAATGATTGCTTTTATTTATGATTTTTCTTTTACATTGCCTTTTAGTCAACCGACTTTATTTTTTATAGGTGTTTATTATTATCTTTATTTAAAAGGAATTTATAAATTGAATATCAATAGAAAAGTAACCCAAGAAGTATGTCTATTATTAAGTGTGTTACTTGCTTTTTATTTTTATCCTTATTACAACATGAAAGGACAAGTTGTGATGATTGATGTGGGCCAAGGGGATTGTTTTTTTATTCAACAGCCTTATGCCAGAGGAAATGTATTGATTGATACTGGGGGATTACAAAAGAGTGATCTTGCGACTTCTCGGTTGATTCCTTATTTACAAAGTCAGGGCGTTTTTTATTTGGATGCCGTTTTTATTTCACATGAAGACTATGATCATTGCGGAGCGTTAGCGTCTTTGAAAGAACATTTTAAAGTTAAAAAGGTTTTCTATGATTTTAAAAAAAAGAAAATTGGCGATTTAGTTTTTAAAAATTTAGCTTTAGATAAATATTATACAAATTCAAATGATCGCTCTTCTATTATTTACGTGACTATCAACCATTTAAATTATTTATTTACAGGTGATATTTCTAAAGAGGTAGAAAGTGATTTATATCAGACATATCATCATTTAGATGTCGACGTTTTAAAAGTGGCACATCATGGAAGTAGCAGTTCTTCAAGTGAAGATTTGTTTAAAATGATTGATCCTAAAGTAGCGCTTATTTCTGTAGGAAAGAATAATCGTTATAGACATCCATCTTATTTAACATTAAAAAGATTAGAAGCATATGGGGTGAAAATTTATCGCAGTGATCTTCAAGGAATGGTTAAGATTGTTTATTATGGAGGTAAGAATTATGTCATGACTTCAAGTGGTTTTTAGTTTATAATAGCTATGGTGATGATATGTTATATGTATTATATGGAACAGAGAGATTACTGATGGATCAACGTTTAGATAAGTTAAAAAAAGATCATCATTGTAATCAAGAACAGATGAATTATACAGTTTATGATGTTTCTAAAGAGGGAATGAAAGTTGTTTTAGAAGATGTAATGACACCTCCTTTTTTAAGTGATGAAAAAATGGTTGTTATTAAAAAAGCAGATTTTCTAACAACCAAAAAAATAAAAAAAGATAATCATGATATAGATTATTTTATGCAATGTTTACCTTATTTAGATAAAACAGTGCATCTTGTTATTTTTAATGATGAAAAGAATTTTGATGAAAGAAAAAAAGTTGTCAAGATGTTAAGAAAAGAAGCACAGTTTTATGAAATCAATCCTTTAAATTATTATAAAGTTTCTGATACAGCAAGACAGGCTGTTAAAAAAAGAAATTGTACTATTGATGATGATGCTTTAGAGTTACTTTTAAGTAGAAAAGGAACAAATTTAATGGATATTGCTAGTGAAGTAGAAAAGCTTTGTTTATATACACAGCATATTGATATTCATTGTGTTGAAGAACTTGTCAATCGTCCCTTGGATGAAAATGTTTTTGATTTAACAACAGCTATTTTAAGTAAAGATAAACAAAAGATGATGTCTATTTATAAAGATTTAATGACAATTAATGAAGAACCAGTTAAATTGATTGTTTTGGTAGCTAATTCTATGCGTTTGATTTATCAAGTAAAATTATTAGATAGAAAAGGGTATACTGATCAAGAAATTGCTAAAATGTTGGCAGTTAATCCTTTTCGTTTGAAATATGTAAGAAAAGAAGGCCAATTTTTTCAAATAGATGAACTACTTAGATGTTTAAATGAATTATCTTTATTGGATGTTAAAATTAAGACGGGACAAATAGATAAAAAATTAGGCTTAGAATTATTTATGTTAAGAATATAGGAGAAATTATGGAATCATTAAGAGAATTGTTTAAGATAGGATTTGGACCATCCTCTTCACATACAATGGGTCCTCAAAGAGCAGCTTCTAAAATAAAAGAACAGTATCCAAATGCTTCACGTTTCGAAGTTGAATTATATGGGTCGCTTGCCTTAACTGGAAAAGGTCATTTAACAGATTATATTATTAAACAAACATTGGGTAAGCAAACGATTGTTCGTTTTAAAAGTGATCGTTTACCTTATCATCCAAATGGCATGAAATTTTATGTGTACCAAGATGAAAAAATTCTTGATACAATTACTGCTTATTCTATAGGTGGAGGAACTGTTGAATATGAAGGAAGTAAGTTGCAACAAACAAAACAAATCTATCCTCATAAAAATCTTAAAGAAATTATTCAATATATTGAAGACAATGGTATTTCCTTCTATGATTATGTTTTAAATTATGAAGATGAACATTTTAAGGCCTACTTATTTGAAGTGTTAGATAGTATGTTTACCTGTGTACAAAATGGCTTACATCATGAAGGAGTGATTCCTGGAAGGTTACAACTAAAAAGAGTTGCTAAAAGTATGTATCAACAAGCAATCAATACGCGAAGAGAAAGTGATCGAGAAAGATTGCTTGTTTCAAGCTATGCTTATGCTGTTTCTGAGGAAAATGCCTGTGGTAATAAAATTGTTACTGCGCCAACATGTGGAGCAAGTGGAATTTTACCAGCTGTTTTATTTTATTGTTATAAACAATTAGAAATTCCCCGTAAAGAATTGATCAAAGCTTTAGCGGTTGCTGGTTTATTTGGAAATGTCATTAAACATAATGCGACAATTTCAGGGGCTGATGGCGGATGTCAAGCAGAAGTTGGCAGTGCTTGTGCAATGGCTGCAGCAGCCTATGGTTGGATTTTAGAACTTAATAATTCTTTAATTGAATATGCTGCAGAGATGGGGCTTGAACATAATTTAGGACTAACATGTGATCCGGTTGGTGGCTATGTTCAAATTCCTTGTATTGAAAGAAATGGTTTTGGTGCTTTACGTGCAATCGATGCAGCAAGTTATGCTAAACAATTAGGTTATTTAAGAAAGAACAAAGTTTCATTTGATTCAATTGTGAATGTTATGAAAGAAACTGGAAAAGATTTAAATAGTGCTTATAAGGAAACTTCTTTAGGTGGACTAGCAAAGGAATTTGGTTTAAAAGATGGAGACTAGAAGTTTATATGTACACATTCCTTTTTGTGAATCTATTTGTAGTTATTGTGATTTTTGCAAGGTCTATTATGATCAAGAACAAAGTGATCTCTATTTACAAAGATTAAATGAAGAATTATCACAAATAGAGCAACATCATTTAAAAACGATTTATATTGGAGGGGGAACCCCTAGTGCTTTAAATGATGAACAATTAGAAAAATTAATGTCAATGTTAAAACCCTATAGTTTAGAAGTGGAAGAATATTGTATGGAAGTTAATCCAGAGTCAATGGATTATTATAAGTTAAAGATTTTAAAAAAAGGTGGTATTAATCGTTTAAGTATTGGTGTACAAACGTTTCAAGATCATTTATTAAAAGAAATAGATCGTCATCATAATACAATCCAAGTAAAAAATATTATTAAATATGCTAAAGAAATAGGTTTTGATAATATCTCAATTGATTTGATGTATGGTTTACCAAAACAAACAAAAGAAGATATTCAAAAGGATATAGAAGTTTTAAAATCTTTAGATTTGCAACATGTTTCTTATTATTCTTTGATTTTAGAAGAAGGAACGATTTTAAAATATAAAAATTATCAGCCTTTAGATGAAGAAAGCGAATATCAATTAACATTATTCATTGATCAAGAATTAGAAAAAATAGGTTTTGAAAAATATGAAATTTCTAATTATGCTAAACAAGGATATCAATCGAAACATAATCTTATGTATTGGTACTATAATAATTATTATGGAATAGGATTAGGTGCTTGTAGCAAAATTGATAGACAAATTATAGAACATAGTCGATCACTTACTAAATATTTAAATGGTGATTTTAAAACAACAACAATTGATGAAACAAAAGAAGAAACAATGTTTAATCAAATAATGATGTCACTTCGTTTAAAAGAAGGGCTAGATTTAAATAAATTTAAAGAAAGATATCAAGAAGATGCCCGTATTCTATATAAAGAAGCGATTACTAGAAATATAGAAAAGGGTAGATTGATGATTGAAAATGATTATTTAAAAGCAACTCAAGAAGGTCAGTATGTTTTAAATGATATATTAATTGATTTTATGTAAAGTGGTATACGGATAATAAATGGTTTATAATAAAACAAAGAGGTGATGAACATGAAGGCAATACCAACAGGGGTATATGATTATCGAGAATTGAAACAAGAAAATTATTATTCTGTTGATAAAACATTAATGATTAAAGATTTTCTAGAAAGAAAAAGTAAAGTAACATTAGTGACTAGACCTAGAAGATTTGGTAAAACGATCAATATGTCAATGATGTCAGAATTCTTTGATATTACGAAAGATTCTAAAGAAATCTTTAAAGGTACGAAAATCATGGATACACCTTATGCAAGTGAGTTAAACCAATACCCAACGATCTTTATTTCTTTTGCAGACGCAAAAGAAAATAAAGAAACAATTGTTAAGTATATAAAAACACAATTACAAAATGAATATATACGATATCATTTTATATTTAATCAATTAAATGAATTAGAGCAAAATGATTATTTATATATTTTAGAGGGATTAAAGAATAAGAATAATGGTATTCTTAATGATGTGGATAATGCTATTGTATTTTTAATGCGTTGTTTAAAGAAATACTATGGAAAAGATGTTATGCTGTTTATTGATGAATATGATACACCTTTTATAGAAGCAAAAACTGGGAATTTTTATCAAGAACTCAAGGGAAGTCTAGCAACCTTACTTAGAAGTTCACTTAAGAATTCAGAAGATTTAAAATATGCCTTTATTACAGGAATACAAAGAGTAGCTAAAGAAAATATCTTCAGTGATTTAAATAATTTAGATGTCTATACTGTTTGTGACAGAGAATATAGCGAATACTTTGGTTTTGATAGTGATGAAACAAAAAAATTACTAGAATATTATGGATTAGAATTGAATAATGAAGTGAAAGAAATGTATGATGGCTATCATATAGGCAATCAGGATATTTATAATCCATGGTCAATTATGAATTACGCTAAAAGAAAGAAACTCATTTCTTATTGGGTCAATACCAGTGCCAACAGTATGATCAAGACAGCTTTAAAACAAGCAAACTATACATTTAAAAATCAATATGATAAACTCATTAAAGATGGTAAACTTGATACCTATGTTTCAATGCAGACAAGTTTCTTTGAAGAAGCAGATAACTCAACTTTATGGGGATTGTTTGTCAATGCAGGGTATCTTACAGTTACAAAAGAAATAGATCTTTTAAAAGGCAAATATCGTATAGAAATACCAAATAAAGAAGTGAAACAGGAATTTATAAAATTGACAGAATATCAGTTAGGATTAAGCAGTGGAACATTAGATACAGTAACTGAAAGTCTAGCCAAAGAAGATCAAGAAACATTTTTAGAAAGCTATCAAGAAATCTTAATGGTACCAAGTTATCATGATTTACAGAAAGAAAACAGTTATCATATGATGATGCTAGGAATGTGTTTATGTTTAAATAAAGATTATGAGATCATTTCTAATAGAGAAGTAGGAAAAGGAAGAGATGATCTCATCTTAAAAGCCAAAGATGAAAAGAAAACATCATTCGTCTTAGAATTCAAATATCTAAAAGAAGATAAAAAAGATCTTGAAAAAGCATTAGATGAATTATCTAATAAAGCTATTCAACAAATCAAGGATAATAAATATGATTATGGATTAAAAGGAAAAGTCATTTATATTGGACTTGCCCATCATGGTAAAGATGTAAGTATTAAATGGGTTGAAAGTTAAGGGCCTCTGTTAAGTAGACAGAGGTTCTTTATTTTACGATTTTTTTGATTTTTTAGCACCAAGTTATTGACAGTGCTAAAATAAAATGTATAATGTATTTAGCACAAGAGAAATAGGAGTGCTAAAGGTGGTGAACTTGATGTTAACAGCAAGACAAATGCTGATATTTAAATGTATAGTTGAAGAGTTTATTGAAAATGCTGAACCGGTTGGATCCAAGGCATTGATGGTAAAATATCAACTTCCTTATTCAAGTGCAACGATTCGTAATGAAATGAATTTTCTAGAAAATTATGGTTATCTAGAAAAAACACATATTTCTTCTGGAAGAGTACCTTCTAAAGAAGGCTATCGTTTCTATGTTCATAATTTAGGAAAAGTTGATTTGGATGAAGGAACAAAAAATCAAGTTGCTACAATTATTAATAAGCATCGTCGAAATTTAAATGAGATGGTGCATGAAAGTTGTAACATGTTGAGTGAATTAACTCATCTTACAAGTGTTGCATTAGGAAATGCTTCAGATGATATGTTGCAACGCATCTCTGTTGTTCCTTTGGATGATGGACGTGTAACAGCAATTATCATTACAAGTCAAGGTCATGTTGAAAATAAAGTTTTCCAATTTTCAAGTGATGTAGAAATGGAAGATTTATTAAGTTGTGTTAATGTGATGAATGAATTATTGATAGGAACACCTATCAGTGAAGTAGCATTTCGTTTAGAACGAGATGTTCGACCAATTCTTACAACGCAAGTGAAGCAACATGAAGAATTATTTAATGCGTTTTTGGAAGCATTCGTTAAATTTGCTTCAAATAGTGTTTATTTTTCAGGAAAAGAAAATATTCTCTATCAACCAGAATTTAATGATGTGGATAAATTAAGAAGACTTGTAAGTGCTTTTGAAAATTCAAAAGTGTGGAAAACTCTACCATTATCGAGTGAGGATGGTATTCAAATCAATATTGGAAATGAAACACCTCTAGGAAAAATGAATGATGTTTCAGTAATCTCTGCTTCATTTAAAACAGGGGAAACATCAAAAGGTTCTATTTCGGTAATTGGTCCAACAAGAATGCCTTATGAAAAAGTAGTGGCATTAGTAGAGTATATATCTGAAAATATTGAAAAGGCTTGTTTAGAAGATAAACAAGATGAGAAATAGAGGTGAACAAATTGGCTGAGGAAACTAAAGTTGAAAAAGAAGTAACTGAAGAAGTTGAAGAAAACAAAGAAGCTGAGGCTGAAGTTGTTGAAGAGGAAAAAGTTGATCAAGAAGATCAAATTAAAATTCTTCAAGGTGAAGTTGATAAATGGAAAAATGATTATTATAAAGTGTTTGCGGATATGGAAAACATTAAAAGACGTATGCAAAATGAACATGCAAATAACTTAAAGTTCATGATGCAAGGTTTTATTGAACAAATGTTACCAATCGTTGATAACTTTGAAAGATCATTAGCAATTGAAAATCCAAGTGAAGAAGTGGCAAACTTCTTAAAAGGATATGAAATGATTTATAAACAAATCATGACATTATTAGAAAACCAAGGAGTTAAAGTGATTGAAGCTGAAGGTAAAGAATTTGATCCTAACTTCCATCAAGCAGTAATGACTGTAAGTGATGAAAACTTTAAACCTGGTATGGTTGTTGAAGAGTTACAAAAAGGTTATATGTTAAAAGATCGCGTTATTCGTGCATCTTTAGTAAAAGTAAGTGAATAAAATAGGAGGATTTATATTATGGCAAAAATTATTGGTATTGACTTAGGAACTACAAACTCATGTGTAAGTGTGTTAGAAAACAATGAAGTAAAAGTAATTGCAAACCCAGAAGGAAATCGTACAACTCCTTCAGTTGTATCTTTCAAAAATGGTGAAATTATTGTTGGGGAAGCTGCAAAAAGACAAGCAGTAACAAACCCTGATACAGTAATGTCGGTTAAACGTTATATGGGTACTGATCATAAAGAAAACGTAAATGGTAAATCTTATACACCACAAGAAATTTCAGCAATGATCTTACAAAACTTAAAAGCAACTGCTGAAGCTTATTTAGGTGAAACAGTAACAAAAGCAGTTATCACTGTACCTGCATATTTCAATGATGCTCAAAGACAAGCAACAAAAGATGCTGGTAAAATCGCTGGTTTAGATGTTGAACGTATCATCAACGAACCAACTGCTGCAGCATTAGCATTCGGTCTTGATAAATTAGACCAAGAACAAAAAGTATTAGTTTATGACTTAGGTGGTGGTACTTTCGACGTATCTATCTTAGACTTAGCTGATGGTACATTTGAAGTATTAGCTACTGCTGGTAACAATAAATTAGGTGGGGATGATTTCGATAAGAAAATCATGGACTACATCGTAGATGAATTCAAAAAAGAAAACGGAATTGATTTATCTAACGATAAAATGGCAATGCAACGTATTAAAGAAGCTGCAGAAAAAGCTAAAAAAGACTTATCTGGTGTAATGCAAACTCAAATTTCATTACCATTCATCTCAGCTGGTGCTGCTGGACCATTACACTTAGAATTATCATTAACAAGAGCTAAATTTGATGAAATTACAAGAGACTTAGTTGTAGCTACTGAAGGACCAGTTAGACAAGCATTAAGTGATGCTGGAATGCAACCAAGTGAAATCGATCAAGTATTATTAGTTGGTGGATCTACTCGTATTCCTGCTGTTCAAGAATCTGTTAAACGTTTACTTGGAAAAGAACCTAACAAATCAGTAAACCCAGATGAAGTTGTATCTATGGGTGCTGCTATCCAAGGTGGAGTTATCGCTGGTGACGTTAAAGATGTCTTATTATTAGATGTTACACCACTTTCATTAGGTATCGAAACAATGGGTGGAGTTATGACAGTATTGATTGAAAGAAATACTACAATTCCAACTACTAAATCACAAGTATTCTCTACTGCTGCTGATAATCAACCAGCTGTTGATATCAACGTATTACAAGGTGAAAGATCAATGGCTAGAGATAATAAACAATTAGGTTTATTCAAATTAGATGGTATCGAACCAGCTCCAAGAGGAGTACCTCAAATCGAAGTTACTTTCTCAATTGACGTTAACGGTATCGTAAATGTTAAAGCTAAAGATTTAAAAACTCAAAAAGAACAATCAATCGTTATTCAAAACTCTACAGGATTATCTGATGAAGAAATCGATCGTATGGTAAAAGAAGCTGAAGCTAATAAAGCTGAAGATGAAAAGAAACGTAAAGATATCGAAACAAGAAATAAAGCTGAACAAATGATCAATGAAATTGATAAAGCTTTAGCTGAACAAGGTGATAAGATTGATGCTAATCAAAAACAACAAGCAGAACAATTAAAAACTGAATTAAAAACTGCTTTAGATAACAATGATATGGCTACTCTTGAAGCTAAAATGTCAGAATTAGAACAAATGGCTCAACAAATGGCATCATATGCTTATCAACAACAACAAGCAAACCCTAATGGTGGTGCTGGACAAACAACATCAAATAACAATGATGATAATGTTGTTGATGCTGATTTCGAAGAAAAGAACTAATTACTTAAAAAACCAAGGTTCTTCCTTGGTTTTTTAAAAGTATTATAGAAAGGATGATTTTATGGCAAGTAAAAGAGATTTTTATGAAGTCTTAGGGATTTCAAAAACAGCAAACGCTGATGAAATAAAACGTGCATACCGTAAAAAAGCAAAACAATATCATCCCGATATCTGTAAAGAACCTGATGCAGAAGAAAAATTTAAAGAAGTTCAAGAAGCTTACGAAGTTTTATCTGATGATAATAAAAGAGCGGCTTATGATCGTTATGGACATGCAGCCTTTGAACAAGGTGCAGGTGGTGCTGGAGCCGGTGGCTTTGGTGGATTTGGTTTTGAAGATGTCGATTTAGGAGATATTTTTGGATCATTCTTTGGTGGCGGGGGAAGTCGTCGTCAAAGACAAAATGGACCACGTCGTGGTGATGATCATTTAATGCGTCTAGAAATTGATTTCATGGATGCAATCAATGGTGTTAAAAAAGATATTAAAGTAACTTATGATGCAGAATGTCCTCATTGTCATGGTAGTGGTGCAAAAACACCAAACGATGTACAAACATGTTCGCATTGTAATGGTACAGGAACTGTTTCTAAACAACAACAATCTCCATTTGGTACATTTGTAACACAAACAACATGTCCACATTGTAATGGTACTGGTAAAGAAATTAAAGTTAAATGTCCTGACTGTCATGGTAAAGGATATATTACAAAAACAGTTACTGTTCAATTAGATATCCCTGCTGGTATCAATGATGGTCAACAATTACGTGTTGCTGGTAAAGGTGGAAGAGGATCTAATGGTGGATCTAATGGTGACTTATTTGTAGAAATCCGTGTAAGAAACAATACACACTTTATTCGTGAAGGACGTAATATTTATGTTACAATTCCTATTAGTTCAGTTGATGCAACTTTAGGATGTGAGGTAGATGTACCAACAGTACAAGGTGACGTGAAAGTTAAAATTCCTGCAGGAACACAATCTGGAACAACTTTAAGATTAAAAGGTAAAGGTGTTAAAGATTTAAGAGGAAATGGATACGGAGATCAAATGGTTAAGGTTGAAGTTAAAATTCCTACAAAACTTTCTAGTAAAGAAAAATCATTGTATGAACAATTACAAAAATTAAGTAAAAAAGAATCTATCTTTGAATCATTTAAGAAAGGATTTAAAAGATAAAATAAAAATGGTTTCATTTGATTGAAACCATTTTTTTGTTTATAGACAAAATAAAAAAACAGTACAAAGTACTGTTTTCATCTATTATCCAGCTTTTCTTAATGTTCTTAACTCTTTAGCAGAAATTCTAACTTTTGTAGGTTTACCATCTACTAAAATAGTAGCTTTTTGTAAGTTAACATTCCATTTTCTTCTACTTGAGTTTAACGCATGAGAACGAGTGTTTCCTGATAATGGACCTCTACCACTGATTTGGCATTTTCTTGACATGTTCTTTCCCTCCTTTAGTAGTTGTTCTACGTACTGTGTTATATTAACATTATTTATAGTATAATGCAAACATTTTTTTACAAAAAAGCTTTTTTTATCAATATTTGTGATTATAAATACTTTATATAATGATAAAAATGAGTTAATTTGTATTTTTTTTTAATAATATGTGATATGATGGCTTGTGGTTGGAAAGATACTAAAAGAGTGATTATAATTTGTAAATATTATATTTTTAAGGTATAATTATGTTTGAACATGAAATCATTTTAAGGAGGATAACTTGATGATTGAAAAAAATACAAATTTAGGATCAGTAAATATTTCTTTAGATGTAGTTTCTACTGTAGCTGGTGGAGCTGCTACTGAATGTTATGGTGTAGTAGGTATGGCTAGCCAAAAGAAATTAAAAGATGGATTTTATGAATTATTAAAGAAAGAAAATTATTCTAAAGGAATTATTGCGAGTGATGGAGAAACTGGTTTAATTTTAGATTTATATATCATTTTAGGATATGGAATTAAAATTAATGAAATTTTAGTTGAAGTTCAAAAGAAAGTGAAATACGTTGTTGAATCAACATTAGATGTCAAAGTTGAGGCAGTTAATGTTTATGTTCAAGGACTTCGTAATATCGATTAGTGGAGGAAAAATATGCAAATACTTACAGGAAAGCTATTTAAAGAGATGGTTTTATGTGGTGCGAATACTCTTCATAATAATCATCCTGAAATAGATGCTTTAAACGTATTCCCTGTACCTGATGGGGATACTGGAACAAACATGTCTATGACTTTTAATGCTGGAGCAGCAGAAATCAAAGATATGGATAGTGACAATATTTATGATATTGCTAAAAAATTATCTAAAGGTTTATTAATGGGAGCACGTGGTAACTCAGGTGTTATCTTATCACAAATCTTTAGAGGATTTGCAATGGGATTAGAAGGTCATGAAAGCGTTGATGCTGTTGCTTTTGCCAATGCTTGGAAAAGTGGGGCAGAAGTTGCTTATAAAGCTGTTATGAGACCTGTTGAAGGAACTATTTTAACTGTTATTAGAGAAGCAAGTGAAAAGATCGTTGAATATACTCAACCAGGTATGGAAATTGAAGATGTTTTCTCTTATTTTGTAAAAGAAGCAGAAAATTCATTAGAAAGAACACCTGAATTACTTCCAGTATTAAAAGAAGTAGGTGTTGTTGATAGTGGTGGAGCAGGTTTATTATTAGTTTTAACTGGATTTATGGCTGCTTTAACAGGAGACCGTGTTGATTTTGTTGATATTAAATCAGAAGGTCAAGTAAATGCAGGAACTGAATTAGAATCTGGTGAAGAAGGATATGGATACTGTACAGAATTTATTGTTCGTCTTGAACCTTCATTAATTGATAAATTCTCAGAAAACCAATTAAAGAAAGAATTAGAAAGAATTCCAGGAAACAGTATTGTCGTTGTACAAGATGAAGATATCGTTAAAGTACACGTACATACATTAAAACCAGGTGAAGCTTTAAACTTAGCACAAAGATTTGGTGAATTTGTGAAGTTAAAAATTGAAAATATGCAAGAACAAGCAAATAACTTACAAAATGCTGCAGCAAGTCAAGGAAGTATTGTAGGTGTTGATGATAGCAAACCTCAAAAACGCGAAGCTAAAGAAACAGCTATTATTTCTGTTTGTGCTGGGCAAGGTGTAGAAGATGCATTCTTAGAATTACATTGTGATTATGTTGTAAGTGGTGGACAAACAATGAATCCATCTACTGAAGATATGGTTGCAGCTGTTAAAGAAGTAAACGCTAAAAATGTTATTATCTTACCAAATAACTCTAATATTGTAATGACTGCTCAACAAACAGCTACAATCTTAGAAGGAGAAGTCAATGTTATTGTTATTCCAACAAAAACAATTCCTCAAGGATTATCAGCATGTGTTATGTATAATCCAGAAGTTTCATTAGAAGATAATATTGCTGAAATGGAAGATGCAGTATCTCATGTTAAAACTGGACAAGTAACATTTGCGATTAAAGATACAAACATCGATGGTGTTGAAATTAAAGCAAATGACTACATGGCTTTAGTCGAAAAAGATATCGTTGCATGTAAACCAAATAAATTAGATGCTTTAAAAGTATGTTTAGAAAAACTAGTAGATGAAGATTCTGAATTAATTACTTTACTTGTTGGTGAAGATGTTGTTGATGAAGAAGTAGAAGAAATCGAAAGCTACATTGAAGATAACTTTGATGCAGAAGTAGATATTATCGAAGGAAAACAACCTGTTTATTCATTTATTATTGGTGTCGAATAAGTGTGCAGAAAAAACGTTGATAAATTCAACGTTTTTTTGCTAATTGAACTTTTATTTAACGTTTACGTATAGTCTTTGTGAATGTTTGAATCTTTTGGACAATTTAATTGTATTTTCTAAAGTAATTGTATAGTATTAAGAGCAAAAAAGTGACTGCATTTTATAGTCACTTTTTCATTTTGTGCCAGGCATGGCACTAATCCAGTTAGAGATAAATCAACAACAGGTATTTACCGCCAAGTGTAATGAACCACAAGTTGTTGTCAGTGATGGCAAGGATGGAGGAAGTGGTGTAGTGATTCTTTTGAGCGTACGAACAGAAACTTGATATAAGGCTAAATGGTGGATAAGACTGCATACCAAGTCGAAGTCCAAAAGGTAAACGTAAAACCAAGACAGTAAATCAAGATGTTGTAAAAGTTAGAGGATTAGTGAATTACCCCGGGAGGTCTTGTGAACAACGAATTCCAGTAAACTTTAAAAACAGTAATGGTACCGTTGGTCGAAAAAAGGGTTGTCACAAGAAGTCAGCTTAGGTCGTAGTGGGTAGGACACACAGTACTGAAGGATCTAATGTTTATATGATGTTTACTCATCATAAGCAATGTTTGAACAGTTCGAAATCGAGAATGGTCTCATAATTGGAAATCGTAATTTCATGGAGATGAAGGTAGAGGGAATGGTTTCAAATATATTTACGAGTGAAGGGTGTAGTAAGTTTGAAGGGACTTCTTAATCAATCAATTTTAAAGAGTTGGAGCTCCAAAATGATTAAAAAGTCTCTTGAGGCTTATTTTTTTATCTTAAAGACCAAAATTGTATTTTGTAAAAAACAATTTCAAAACATGTCCGTATTTTGTTTCGTCAGTACAGAGATTGTGTAAGGAACTTTAAAAAGATGACACGAAATCAAAAAAGATGCAGTAAGGGGGCTATAAAAAGCCCTCTGAGCATTTCGCTTAGTGTAAGAATCTTTTTTTACTTCTTACACGAACCTTGAAAACGAAACAGCCTGCCCGTAGTGATACCAGAACTGAATAGGCATTCAGCGTGTTATACAGTGCTATACTTTTGAACAGGAAATTAGAGACACTTATTACTTATCTGTTTTACAGGGAGTTGAAAAGTATTTGAAAAAGAAAAAAAATATTTCTACAAAGGTTAGATATGATGATCTGGGTATAAAAGAATCATTAGAAAATGTTGATGGTATTATCTGTATAGGTAAATTTGAAAGAGAGCATCTAGATTACTTCAATGAAATATCTAACAATATTATTTTGCTGGATATGGATTTGTCACCAATAACGCAGACTTGTGTGTCGTTAGACTTTGATGATGCAATGTACAAGGTTGTTCAATATTTTCATTCAAAAGGTCATAATAAAATTGGCTTTATAGGAAGAAATGAATACAATGAAATATCTTTACAAGCTACAACCAGAAAAAAAGTTTTATTAAATATTGCGAATCTTTTGACATAGATTATGAAATTTTCCCAACTGAGCATGATATGACAGGAGATGCTGGATATTCTATTATCAACCATATTATTTCAGAGGGAAGAGTTCCATCTACAATCTTTTGTATTAATGATCCGATTGCAATGGGAGCAATGCAAGCACTTCTCGATGCAGGAATTAAAGTGCCGGAAGATGTATCAATTATTGGATTTAATGATGTTGAAGCATGTAATTTTACAAGACCTACATTATCAACCGTTTATGCACCGTCTTTTGAAATGGGAGAAATAGGTGCATCTGTTCTTCATCATATGATTACAGGAGATGATATACATTATCCTCGAAGAATTCAGTTACCATGTCAGTTGAAAATTAGAAACTCATGTAAGTAATAGGTACTAGAAAATTATTCTAGTATCTTTTTTTATTTCTAATTAGTAAATGTTTACTAAATTTAAGTAAAGTCATTTTAAATAATTTACTAAATTATATTGTAAAGTTTACTAAAAAGGTTTATTATATTCGTGAAAAGAGGAGAAGAAAATGAACCACGAAATCAACAGATTGTTAAACTATGGATTACAAAATGGAATGATTTATGAAGATGACATAGATTATTCAGCAAACTTATTAGTAGATTTACTTAAACTTGATACTTTTGAAAAAGAAGATATTGATGAAAAATTAGAAACAGCAAACGATATAATTGAAAATATTTTATCTTATGCTGTTAAAAAAGGACTTGTAGAAGATTCAGTAGTATTTAAAGATTTATTTGATACAAAATTAATGAACTGTATAATGCCACGTCCAAGTGAAGTTATTAATCAATTCAATAATCTAAAAGAAGTATCTAGCAAAGATGCTACAGATTACTTTTATGATTTATCGGTAGCTTCAAATTACATAAGAAAAAACAGAACCGATAAAAATATCAGATTTAAAAAATTCTATAAGTATGGCGATATAGAAATCACCATTAATCTATCGAAGCCAGAAAAAGACCCAAAAGCAATTGCTTTGGCAAAAAATCAAAAATCTAGCAATTATCCAAAATGTTTACTATGTAAAGAAAATGTAGGATTTGCTGGTAATGTAAATCATCCTGCTAGACAAAATCATAGAATTATTCCACTAAAATTAAATGGAGATAACTATTATTTTCAATATTCGCCATATGTTTATTACAATGAACATTGCATTATTTTTAATAAAGAACATAAACCAATGGTTGTAAATAAGGAAACTTTTGAACATCTGTTATCATTTGTTGAACAATTTCCACACTATTTATTAGGTTCAAATGCTGATTTACCAATTGTTGGTGGTTCGATTCTGTCACATGATCACTATCAAGGTGGAAATTATGAGTTTCCAATGGATGGTGCCAAAGTTTTTAAAACTATAACACATAGAGATATTCAAATCGATTTCTTACAATGGCCACTTTCAACTGTAAGACTAATCTCAAAGAACAAGGAACATATCATTCATTTATCTGAACATATTTTAAATAAATGGATTAATTACTCTAATGAAGATATTGATATTATTAGTCATACAGAAGGAACAAGACATAATACAATTACACCAATTGCCAGAAAAAAAGGTGATAATTATGAAATGAATTTAGTATTTAGAAATAATAGAACTACTGAAGAATATCCATTAGGTATTTTCCATCCACATCAAGAATTACATCATATTAAAAAGGAAAATATTGGTTTAATCGAAGTTATGGGATTGGCTGTTTTACCAGCAAGATTAAAAGATGAACTTACATTATTAGAAAAATGCTTAATTAATGAAGCTGACATCAATGATTATGAATCATTAGAAAAGCATAAAGATTGGTTTGAAGAAATCAAAAATCAAGAATGGACAAAAGACAATGTCAAAGATCAATTACAATATGAATTAACAAAGGTGTTTGTAAGAGTATTAGAAGATGCAGGTGTTTTCAAATTGGATGAAAAAAGTAAAAAATATTTTATAGAATTTATTGAAGAAGCAATTGAAGGAGAAGAATAATGAAAAGAGCAAGCCAAATTATTAATGATATCCAAAATAATAAAGCAGACAGTTTATTTTTAGATATCTATCAAGATGAGTCAATGATTGAATTTCAAAAGAAAAGATATGTAGATGCAATTGAACAATACATTAATCTATATAAAGATGAAGAAGTAGAAATCTTCAGCGTACCTGGAAGAAGTGAAGTATGTGGAAATCATACAGATCATCAACATGGTCAAGTTTTAGCAACAGCAATCAATTTAGACATTATTACAGTAGTATCAAAGGATGAAGAAAAAGTATTATTAAAAGATAAATACACTTCTAATCCAGTGTATATCAATGATTTAGATATGAAGGAAGAAGAAAAAGACACATCTGAAGGATTGATCAGAGGTATCTTATATAGATTTAAAGAATTAGGGTATAAAATTGGCGGATTTAAAGGATTCAGTACAAGTAATGTTTTAGCAGGTTCTGGTTTATCATCGTCAGCAGCATATGAAGGAATGATTGGTGTTATTCTTTCTGGATTATATAATGATATGAAAGTCGATTCAGTTGAAATTGCTAAAATCGGTCAATATGCTGAAAATGTATATTTTGGTAAGCCATGCGGTTTAATGGATCAATGTGCTTGTGCAGTTGGGGGTTTAATCCATATTGATTTTAAAGATAATTCTAATCCAGTTGTAGAAAAAATTGATAATGATTTTTCTCAGTATGGATATAGCTTATGTATTGTAGATGTTCATGCATCACATGCTGATTTAACACCTGATTATGCAGCTATTCCATCTGAAATGAAAGAAGTTGCAGCTTATTTTGGTAAAAAATTCTTAAGAGAGGTTTCAGAAGAAGGATTCATTAAAGAAATTTCTAATATCAGACATAGCATTGGTGATAGAGCAGTAGCAAGAGCCTTACATTATTTTGAAGAAGATAAAAGAGTTGAAAAAATTACAAAAGCATTAAAAGATAATGATTTTGAAACATTCAAAGCATGTATTAAATCTTCTGGAGACAGCTCTTTCAAATATTTACAAAACATTTATTCTAATAATGATATTAATAATCAAGCTGTCACAATTGCGTTAGGATTAAGTGAATTATTTTTAGAAGGTCATGGAGTATCAAGAGTTCATGGGGGTGGATTTGCTGGTACAATTCAAGCATTTGTTGAAAATAATTATGTTCAAGAATATAAAAAGAAAATTGAAGAAGCGTTTGGAAAACATTCATGTCATGTGTTAAAAATTAGAAAATATGGAGCAATGAAAGTAGAGGTAGGAGAATAATGAAAGTATTAGTAACAGGTGGTACAGGTTATATTGGAAGTCATATTTGTGTTGAATTAATTCAAGCTGGTCATGAAGTTATAGTGATCGATGATTTTTCAAATTCCAAACCAGAAGTATTAGGCTATATTAAAGATATTACTGGAAAAGAAGTAAAATTTTATGAATTCAATATTTTAGATGAAAGCAAAACTGAACAAGTATTTAAAGAAAATAAGATTGATTCTGTTATTCACTGTGCAGCTTTTAAAGCAGTAGGGGAATCAGTAAAAAAACCAATTGAGTATTATACAAATAATTTAACAACAACTTTAATTGTTGCTAAAATGATGAAAAAATACGGTGTCAATAATATTGTATTCTCATCAAGTGCAACAGTATATGGTGATCCTGAAGTTGTCCCACTTACAGAAGATTGTAAGTTAGGTGAAACAACTAATCCTTATGGAGCAACAAAGGCAATGATGGAAAGAATTTTAACAGATGTACAACATGCTTGTACTAGCATGTCAGTAACATTACTTAGATATTTTAATCCAATTGGAGCACATGAATCTGGATTACTTGGAGAAGATCCAAAAGGAATTCCTAATAATTTAATGCCATATATTATGAAAGTTGCAACAGGAGAATTACCATGCTTAGGTGTATTTGGTGATGATTATGATACACCTGATGGAACAGGCGTAAGAGATTATATTCATGTTGTAGATTTAGCTAAGGGGCATGTACTTGCTATTGAAAAATATTCAGAACCAGGAGTTCATATTTGTAATTTAGGTACTGGAGTTGGATACAGCGTATTGGATATAGTCAAGGCATTTGAAAGAGTAAATGGTGTAAAAATCAATTATGAAATCAAAGATAGACGTCCAGGAGATATTGCTACATGTTATGCTGATCCTTCAAGAGCAAAAAAAGAACTTGGTTGGGTTGCTACTAGAGGTATTGATGAAATGTGTAGAGATACATGGAATTTTGCAAAAAAACATATGAAATAAAAAATAGATTGTAATTAGCCACACTATTGTGGCTAATTACAATTTTTTTATAAAGATATGATGATTTGGTATGAATGAAATTGTGAAGACGCTTAGTAATTTCACATTTAATTATGTAAATATAAAATCATTTAATCTTTTATTTGTTGACTTTAATAGTATAATTTTGTTCTGATACTTCAAGACTGTCTAAATCGATATATTTATAGCCTTTGAGTATTTTTATGTAGTTTCCTTTTGAATTCTTTGAAATGTTACCTTTTTTGTCACATTTTTTATAGGCAAGTGCAATATTTTTTTGATTAATTGTTTTAAACAATAGATAACCATCTGCATCTTTATGAGATTGAAATTTTATAGGCGATTCTATCTTTGTATAAGTATTTTCAAAAGAAAGTGCGTTTTCTCCAAGTTCTCCAAAATTAAAAATAGAAAAAAAGGAGATAAAAGTTGTAACGACAATAATGGTGAACATACAAAAAAATGGACTATCAGGAGATACAAATATCTCTTTTAGTTTTTCTTTATCAGCCTGTTTTATAATGTTTACAGTATCAATACAGCCTATGCTTCCAAAGGGAAAGAAAGATAATACAAAGATATAAACATTTGTTATGATAGCAAAGTATTTGTCATTAAATAAAAGCATTATACAAATTCCATAAAGAATATATAGAACTAAAGTAAGACATAATCCATATTTTTTATCAATATTTTTGGCTATCCAGTTATTTTTAAAATATAGAGAAGCAAACAACAATAGAACAAAAAATAATATCAACATACTTATAAACATACAAAAGTTATATTTTATTTTTGTAATAAGTTTTATTAGGATGAAATATAAAACATAAAAATAAACTTGAAGACAACATGAAACCTTAAAATAATAAAGTCTTTTATTTTGCGTCATCTTTTCTTTTACTTGATTTTTTATAATAGAAATAAAAAACAATGATAAAAATGTAGGAATGATCAACTCTGAAATAAGAGAAATCAGAGGCAAAGAGACTATTATGCTGGTTAATTTTAGTGCTTTAGAATAGCCACTATAAATTTGCCATAACATAAATGATAAAAATGTAATTGTAAAAATAACCAATAACTTAGTAGAATATTTTTTTTGGGAAAATTTCTCCAAAAGATAAGTATTTAAATAACTAATTGCAGTACTTAATAATTCCATAAATAATAAATTCCTTTCCTTTTTTATAATTATATTTGTAATTAATAATATACTCATAAATAATTTAAATTTACAATAAAGAACAAAAAAGAAAAAATTTAATAAATATTTTTCTTGAATACCTTGCTCTATAATTAATTTGATAATAATGATATAATTTCATTAACTATCTAAGAAGATAGATGGAGGGTTATTATGAAGTATGTACTTATAGGAAATGGAATAAATATACAATTTGGTGGAACTGCATATTCAAACTACTTTATTTTGGAAAGAATAAAGTCAAAAGCTAAAATAGGAGGATATGCTAAATTATTTGATAATTCAATTACTGGAGAAGATATATTATAAATATTTTTAATGGATTCGTAAATATTGCTAATGGAATAAAAACTGGAAAATACGATAAATTAACAGATGATATTGAATTAAAGGATGCTTTTAATGACTTTAAGAAAAGATATAAAAATAAAATAAAATATTCATATAATATTATGTCAGAGGATTGGTTTTTACTTGTTGAAGCTTTCTTTTTATAAAATGATGGTTTATCTGATAACAAAGAACTATCAATTCAAGGATTTAAAATCATGATACTTGATAGTATTTATAATGAAGGAAAATTACAAGAAATATATAAAAGTATGTCAAAAAAAGTAAAAGATTACTTTGCTGACTATGATGAAATATTTACTTTGAATTATGATAATAATATAGAGCATTTAATGGGAAAAAACGTTTTTCATTTACATGGGGACTTTAGTGTTCTTGCTGATAGTGAAAATCCAAATACTGTAAATGGGTATATACGAAATAAAGAAGGAAAAACTGTAGTAATACCTGGATATGAACACTGTTATTGTAAGGCTTTATTAAATTACAGTGGTAAATTGAAATTAAAAAAAGCGGAAGAAAATCATCAGCTTATAGTAGAATATGATAAGAATTATAAAGATGAGTACTTACAAAATGATAATTATATAAACTGGTTAAATAGTTTAAAAGTAAGTGATGAAAACAG
The DNA here is from genome assembly GCF_025566905.1 of [Clostridium] ammoniilyticum. Lineage (NCBI taxonomy): Bacteria > Bacillati > Bacillota > Erysipelotrichia > Erysipelotrichales > Coprobacillaceae > Faecalibacillus > [Clostridium] ammoniilyticum. Next base: position 198,778 of record NZ_JAOQJR010000003.1, on the reverse strand, counting down.
CTACAGAATAATTATGACTAAAATAAAACATCCTGAACTTAAAGCAGCATCAGAATATTATTTTGAAAATTTTAAAGATATCAAGGATGAATTACATATAAATGGTTTATCACCTAATAATGATGATCATATATTTAATTTAATAAGAAATAATAAAAATATTAAACGTGTAATTTATTATTACTATTCTCAACATGAAAAAGAATATATTGATAAGAATTTTCCACAAGATATTTTTATATCAAAATCTGTTGAAAGTTTATGGGAAAGTCTAGGTTATAAAAAAGAAAAAAAATTTTAATTATTTCTTTCCAAAGGAAATTGATGATTTTGTTGACATTGTTAATGAATTTTCTAAAAGAAAAATGACTAAAGAGGAAATAATATATGAAATAAATTCGATTTCTTTAAGTAAAATGAAAATGCTATATACACAGGTTAAGAGCATACTAGATACAAAAGAGCTTCAAGGCTCATCAAATAATCAAGAAGAATTTGAAAAAAAACATGAATATGTGAATTATATTGCATTACAAGAAGGAATAAATCCATCATCGATATATATAATTTATTTTATGTATTCAAGTATTTCAAAAAAGTAATATCAAGAATATTATTGTTTATATGTTCGATAGAACTATTTAATACCATAATTTTTATTATACTGTTTTATTCTTATAACTATATTATGAATATTAGGTTATAAAGTAAAAAAACAGGACGCATTAATCAGTATTGTAATTGACACAAAAAAATGGAAGTGCTATCATAATAGTGTAATAGATGGATTGTAATAGTATGTATATGACTACACAAAACCTGCTTACGGATGCTTTTTATTCTGTAATCAGGTTTTTATTATTTAAGGAGGAGTAACAATGTTGATAAAAAAGATTCTTAATAATAATGTTGTAATTACTATAAACGATGATCATGAAGAAATAATCGTTATGGGTAAAGGAATTGCTTATGGAAAAAGAAATGGCGATCTTATTGATATTAGTAAAGTCAATAAGACCTTTGAATTAAGCTTAAAAGATGAACAAAAAAAGATGCTAAACATGCTAAAAGACATTCCAATTGAATATATGGATACTTCTGATCAAATAATTCAAAAAGCAAAGAAAGAATTAAAAGTGGGAATTGATGACTCTCTTTATATTACTTTAACAGATCATATTCATACAAGTATAGAGAGATATAAAGAAGGGGTTATATTAAAAAATCAGCTATTAATGGAAATTAAAAGTTTCTATAGAAAAGAATTTGAATTGGGAATGTGGGCATTAACTTTAATAAAGGCTAAATATGGAATATCTATGGATGAAAATGAAGCTGGATTTATCGCTTTACATATTGTATGTAGTGAAACTGATAATGCAATAGAAAATGCCTATGAAATTACTGCTTTTATTAAAGAAATATTGGAGATAGTAAAGAATTATTTTCATATAGAATTTGATGAAGAATCTTTATCATATTATAGATTTGTTACACATTTAAAATATTTTGGTTTACGTTGTTTTAATCATATGAAACATAATCAAATCGATTCATTAAATAATGATATTTTAGAAATAATGAAAGAAAAATATGTTGATGCATATTTATGCGTCTTGGAAATAAAAAAATATGTAAAACAAAAGTACGATTACATTTTAGAAGATGAAGAAATATTATTTTTAACAATACATGTTGCAAAGATTATCTTAAAAAAATAAACAGAGATAATTTGCATATAGATGGATAGTAACATTCAGTTGGCTAAACCTCATAGTTTGAAAGAATTCAAAAAAGGAGGAATATATTATGAAATATGAAGAACTTTCAAATGAAATAATTGAGGCTGTTGGGGGAAAACAAAATATTGTTTCTTTACAACATTGTATGACAAGATTGAGATTTACCTTGAAAGATGAATCTCAAGCAGATGATGAAAAAGTAAGAAACATAAAAGGAGTTCTATCATTAATAAAAAAGGGAGGACAATATCAAATTGTAATTGGGACATATGTCCATGATGTTTATCTAGATATTTGTAAAATAGCGAATATTGAGGAAAAAGAAGAAAAAAAAGATAATGAAAATAAAGAAAAGAAGAATATCATAAATTCTTTAATTTCAACTATTATAGGAGTAATTGCTCCAATTATACCTATTCTAATCGGTACAGGATTAGGAAAATGCTTACTGATGATTGTATCTATGATGGGATGGGCTAATGCAGATACATCTATGACGTATTACATCTTCAATTTTGTTTTTGATGCAGGTTTTACTTTTTTACCTGTTTTCGTAGCAGTAGCTGCAGCAAAACATTTTAAATGTAATACATTTATGGCAGCACTATTAGGATGTGCACTTGTTCATCCTAATTGGAACAGTATTGTTTCTGCGGTGGATCCAAAATTTATTGGAAGTATTTTGGGAATATTCCCTGTTTATGGAATGTCATATACATCTTCACTAATTCCAGCAATATTAGTTGTTTGGGTAATGAGTAAAGTTGAGTATGGTCTAAACAAATATTTACCAAATATGATAAAAGATATTTTATCACCATTATTAACATTATTAATAATGGTGCCATTAACATTTGTAGTATTAGCACCAGCAATGGGTATTGTTTCAATTTATTTAGGCAATGCACTATTATGGATCTATAACACATTTGGAATGTTTGCTCTTGCAATTTTATGTATAGTATATCCATGGCTTGTAGTTACAGGAATGCATTCAACACTTGCTATCGCTGGAATTCAAATATTGTCGCAATCAGGATATGATCCATTTTCAAGAACTTTAACATTGACAGCAAATATGTCACAAGGTGCAGCTGCAATGGCGTGTGCTTTAAAAACAAAAAATAAAGAATTTAAACAAACTTGCTTATCTTCAGGACTTACGGCTTTTCTTGGTGGTATAACTGAACCATGTATTTATGGAGTTACATTAAAATTGAAAAAACCAATGTATGCAGTAATGATAGGATGTTTTTCTGGAGGATTGTATGCTGGTTTTGTTGGACTAAAAGCTTATGCGTTTATGACACCAAGTATTATCAATATTCCTATGTGGATTGGTGGAACAAGTAATTCAAATTTAATCAACGCAATTATTACAATTATTATTTCTGCTGTTGTTACTTTTATTGCAACATTAGTTATTGGATTTGATGATCCAGTTGAAGAAAGTAATGATATTAATCATAATTTGATGAATAATGTAAAAAGTCCAATAAGTGGAAAAATTTTAGACTTAAATTCTGTAAATGATGAAATGTTTTCTAAAGAAGTTTTAGGTAAGGGTGTTGCTCTTATTCCTAATGATAATAAGGTATATTCGCCAGTTGAAGGAATTATTTCTGCTACATTTGAAACAAAGCATGCTATTGGAATTACAACAGATAAAAATATGGAAATTTTAATTCATATTGGTATTGACACTGTTAAATTTGGGGGTAAACCATTTAAACAATTCGTTGAAAAAGGTCAAAGAGTAAAGCAAGGAGATTTGTTAATTGAATTTGATAAAGAATTGCTAAAACAAGGAGATGCGGATTTAACAACAATGGTTGTTATTACCAACTCAAATGATTATTTAGAAATTATTCCTACCAAAGAAAAAAGAGTTAAGATGAATGATGATTTATTAACAGTTATTTAAGGAGAAAACATATGGTTTATGCAGATTTACATGTTCACACTAATTATAGTGATGGAACTCATTCGATAGAAGAGGTTATTAGATTAGCAAAGAATAGAGGAATAAAAGTTGTGGCAATAACTGATCATGATACACTTTATCACTATGATAAAGTTAAAAAAATTTGTGAAAAGAATAATATAAAGACTATTCGAGGTGTGGAAATGAGCTGTTATGATTTTGATGTTTATAAGAAAGTTCATGTTGTAGGGTTATGGCTAAATGATAACCCTACACATGTAGAAGAATTATGTAATCATACTTTGAAATGTAGAGATGAATATCATCATCAGTTAATTGACGAACTAAATGATAAGGGATTGGATATAACATATGAAGAAGCAAAAAAATTTTCTCCATATAATATAGTGTTTAAAATGCATCTTTTTCAGGCAATTGTTAATAAATATCCAGAATATAACAATTTGGAAAAATATAGAGAATTATTTGCAGGAAAAGTATCTCAAGATGTTGATCTACAAATGGGATATATTGATGTAAAAAGCGGCATAGAAGCAATACATAAGGATGGTGGTATAGCTATCCTAGCTCATCCATGCGAGTATGATAATTATGATGAAATAAAAAAATATGTTTCATATGATCTTGATGGAATTGAAATTTCTCATCCAAGTATGAAAGAAGATGATTATCCATTAACTCAACATTTTGCTAAAAAATATAATTTATTGAAAAGTGGAGGAAGTGATTTTCATAATATAAAACTAACAAGTATAGGAGATTTTGGCTTAACAAAAGAACAATTTGATGATTTGGAAAAAGAGGCATTACAAAAATGAAGAACATAAATAACTTTAGAAATGTTAAAGGGTATATTAATAAAGATAACAAAAAATTAAAAGCTAATATGATTTTTAGAGGTGGTGCTTTAAATCGTTTGATTCCAGATGAGATAAATTATTTCGAAAAAAAACTAAATATACGATATGTACTGGATTTCAGAGATCAAAATGAAGCTGAAAAAGATCCAGATATTATAGGAAATCGAATTAATTATGAACGTATAAGTGCGTTACAACTTCAAGACGAGCGTTTTCAGGGATTTGATTTTGGTAAAGAACTTAGTAAGCATTTATCTTTAACGCAAATAGATTATTTATCACAATATCTTCTAGATGGATATAAAAATATGCCTTTTAATAATAAAGCATTTGATAAATTATTTAAATTACTTCTTAAAAATGATGGTAGTGTTTATTATCATTGTAGTGCTGGAAAAGACAGGACAGGTATTGCTACTTTTCTTGTTATGATGGCATTAGATATGAATGAAGAAGATGCAATAAATGAATATCTATTATCTAATAAGTATTTAAAAAATTTTATTGACCAATTTTATTTGGAACATAATGTATCAAAAGAATTTCAAAAGTTAGCAGATAAGTTACTCTATGTAAGAGAAGAAAATATTCTTTTAGCGATTAATGCTATAAAGTGTAAGTATCAAAGTTATGATGATTATTTTGAAAAAGAATACAATCTAACAAAAGAAAAGAGAAAACTACTGAAAGCAATCTATTGTGAGTAAAAACAAAAAATAGTAATGGGAAAAAGTGTATTAATTTATCACGTTGAGTGGTTTGTTAGAATTTTGATTGCTGCAATATGTGGTTGTTGCATTGGTTATGAAAGAAGTAGCAGAAATAAAGGTGCAGGTATAAGAACTCATGCTATTTTAGCGTTAGGTTCAGCTTTGATGGTACTGATCTCAAAATATGGTTTTTGTGATTTTAAAAATATAGACGGATCTCGTCTTGCTGCTCAAATTGTAAGTGGTGTAGGTTTCTTAGGCGCTGGTGTTATTTTTGTAAGACATGGAACTGTTTCGGGACTGACTACGGCAGCAGGAATGTGGGCTACTTCAGGAGTAGGAATGTGTATTGGATGTGGATTGTATGATTTAGGAATAATTTCTACTTTTCTTATTGTTGGTTTGCAAACACTTTTTCATAGGGGATTTTTCTTAAGAATGACACAAAATACCATAAAAGTTCGTTTAGAGGTGTTATATAGAAAGAATCTCATATATGATATAGAAAATTTATTTAGTAATAATAATTTGAATATTATTGATATTAAATATGAAAAAAGAAGCGAAATAGTAATTATGGAGATAGAAATTAAGTTTCCTTCAAAAAATGAAAAATATAATCTAACAAATGAAATTCTTGAAAAAGATTATGTTGTAAAATTAAGTTATTTTTAGAAGGGAAAATTTTATACTTTTCAATATTAAAAAGATACTTTTGCAGTATCTTTTTATGTTCTCTCATTTTTAAATTCTAAAGGGGATTTATTATATTTTTTTCTAAAAACCTTACAAAAATAATTTGGATCCTCAAATCCACATTTATATGATATTTCCTTTACACTTATTTTTTCATTAATCAATAATTCGGATGCTATTTCTAATCTATAATCTAACAAAAACTTATGAATGGTTGTATTGTATTTTGATTTAAAATGATTTAGCAAAGTTGATCTACTGCAAAAAAAGTATGCACATAATTGTTCGATGGTAATTTCTTTATTATAATTAGAAATAATATATTTTTTTATTTCTTGAGCTAGATTATCATGTTTTGCTTGTACTCGGTTTGTAAGCGAAATGTATTTTGCATATATATCACAAATATTAGCAAAAGAATAGACTTGATCTTCATTTAAGATTGCAATCTTGGTCACATATTTTTTTAACTTTTCTTGGTCATCAAAATATTCTTTTGATTTTTCAATGATCTCAGAATAATTTCTGTATGTACCAATGACTGCTTGTCCCATCATTAAATATCCTGTAAGAACTCCGTAGGAATATAGAGGCATAATAGCTTCATTTAAACCAAAATGACATTTGTATATATATAATTCTCCTGATTCTTTTACGTGTTCCATAGCCTTATAATCACAATCCAAACAATGTTGGTATGATTTTTTATTTTTTCCTATTTCGTTACAAAATTTTGATTTTTTGTGTGGATAAGAAGCTAATAAATTTTGATTTAAATCAAAAATAGACATATTTAATCCTGAAAGAAGGTATAAGTCTTTTAGCATTTTTTCTAGTTCAATCATAATTTCTCCTTTAAATAATTTATATCATACTAATTTACCCTTAATTATACTTTATTCTCTTTTGAAATGAAATAGATATTAATATAATTTAAAAGAAAAGGGGAAAGATAATTTGAAAATAAATAAGATATTAAATAATAATTATGTAACATCCTATAATGATGATACAGGAGAAATAGTAGTTATGGGTCCAGGTGTTGGATTTAGAAAAAAAGCAGGAAATACAATAGACAATAATAAAATAGAAAAAATCTTTTATTTGCCAATTGGACGAGAAATGGATATCAATCAGTCTATTCATTACAAATTGGCACGAAATATTGTAAAGATGGCATCGGTAAAGTGGAATACTCAGTTCTATAATGAAGTCATTGGAATGATAGCCAGCTATCTTTCTTTTGTTTTAAATGCACGAGAAAACAATAAAAAATTATTTCAAAACAAAGCAATGAATACTAGAATTGAGAATGATTTTGAAAGTGAAATCATGCAATACATATACGAAAAAATAAATATTAAACTTACTAAAACAGAAATTAAATACATATTACTTTGTTTGAAAAATTACTCATTCATTGAGGAAAAAGAAGATGATCAAGTGGGCACTCTTGTTAATGAAATAATGTATATTGTAGAGAAAACATATAATATAAAGTTAGAAGAGAATTCAGAAAAATATATAATTTTTAAAAACAATATTATTAGTTTATCAAGAGAAATTGTAAAGTTGATCAATCAAGGTATTAAAGTTCATCAGGAATCAAAATTTACAAACGATTCCAAATCTAATATGTGTACTAATATCGTAAATAAATATATACGAGAAAAATATCAATATAATTTATCAATTGAAGAAATGAAATTTTTAAATGATAATATAGAAAATATGAGTATTAATTAAAAAAATAACATATCAAGACAAAATGTTGTAAAGTTTCTAGCATAGATAAGAAATTTATGCTAAACATCATTAATTTAAACATAGATTATGACTTTAAGTAGGCAAGTTCAAATAAATTATATTTTTCATGTGTGATTTATATGGTCTTTATTTTTCCAAATTTATAAATTTAAAACATAATTTTATATTAGTGACTCTAATAATTATTTTTGATTAATACTTTACTTTAATAAAGACCTGGCTTTTAATGTTGGTGATTTACTGTTTTTGATAGTATTTGTTTCTCCAGTTGCAGGATTTCTACCTTGTCTTTCGCTACGATTTCTTACTTCAAAAATACCAAATTCTTTTTTAACTTATTAGAAATTACTTTTATAAAACTTGTGGTTACTTTTTCAATTTCTGCATCTGGAAGAGATACTTTCCATGAAATAGCTTCAATTAATTCTTTTTTATTCGTTTTGAATAAAAAAGAATTATATTAAATTATGATAAAATAAAAAAATATAAATTCCATATTAGAAGATTTCAAAAAAGATTGATAGTGTTTAATTTGTTTATAATTTAAAAAAAAAGCTTATACACTAATGCAAAAAATATTAAAAAGTCAAAAGAGTGTTTAATTGGTTTATTTATTATGACTTTTAAATATGTAATTCTTAATTATTACTAGTCATATTGTATAAATAACGAAAATTTAGTTAGTTTGAGAAGTGATTTTTTATTTTGTATGATGAATATGGATAGAAAAGGGAGATACAAATGAAAACAAACAAAGAAAAAGTATTTGATTTTATTGTTGAATATTCTAAAAGATTTAAAACAATAAATGATGAAACTCCTAAGTTAGATACACAATTTCTATCTGAAAAATTGGAAATGCGTAGGAGTAATCTTTCAAGTATATTGAATCAGTTGGTTGATGAAAGAAAAATTGAAAAAACAAAAGGGCGTCCTGTGCTTTATTATCTGTCAACAGATCAAGAAGTACAAATTGAAAATCAAGTTTTTGATTCATTGATTGGACAAGATTTAAGTTTAAAAGATACGATTCAGTTTACAAAATCTGCTATTGCATACCCTATGAGAATACCAAGAATTCTTTTTACAGGGCAAAAGGGTATAGGGGTGAGAACATTAGCGGAAAAGATTTACGAATATGTGTGCCTTCAAAGAATTTTAAAGAAAGATTCAAATTTCAAAATTGTTGATTGTTTAGATTACAATGAGAAACAAATAAGTGAAAAGTTAATAGGTAAAGAAAATATTTTTTTAGAAAATAATCATGGATTGATTTTAATAAAGAATGTAAATGTAGTGTCTAAAGATTTGATTTCAAATGTTATTAGAATGTTAAAAAATAATTCCGATTTTGATTTTATACTTATTATTCATCTTAATGAAGACCTCGATAAATTGGATTACTTACGAGATTACTTTAATTTTATGGTCCATATCCCTTCCTTGGATAACAGAAATCTCTCGGAAAGATTCCAGTTTATTGAAAAATTCTTTCAAAATGAATCAAATAATTTGAATAGATCAATTGAAATTAATGATGGTTTAATGCAATGTTTATTACTTTATCCTTGTAAGGATAATCTTATTGAACTTAGAAACAACATTCAATTTGGTGTTGCAAATGCACTTTCTAAGTCAAAAAAGAATACGAACATAGTTATTGAATTAGGTGATTTACCACCTAATGTCAGAAAAGGACTTTTATATATTAAAAAGCATATAAATGATTTAACTAATGTTTTAGAGAAGGATACAACATATGTATTCAATCATAATCGAACATTGAGAAAAAAGATTAAAAGTGAAAATTTAGATATCTATGCACAGTTAGAACAAAAATACAAAGCTCTTGGAAAAATGGCAAATGAAAAAGAAAAAGATGCTTATCTAATTGCTAATATTGAAGAACAGATTGATGACTACTTAAAACAAATTACACATGATATAGATAAAGATAAAATCAAAAAAATTTGCTCTACAAAGTTAATTAATTCTGTAGAAAAATTCTTAAACAGTGCAAGTGTTCGATTTAATCAGGTTTATTCAAATAAAATATATTATGCAATATGTCTTCATTTGAATAATGCAATAGTTAGAAACAGTTCAAAACAAAGAATTTCTAATGAAAATATTATGGAAATCATTGATAAGTATGATGAACAGTATGTGTTTTCTAGAAAGTTTTTAAAATCAATAGAAAAAGAATTCAATGTAACTCTATCTATGGACGAAAGTGCTTTTATAACTTTGGTTTTAACTCTTCAAGAAAATGAAAAACTAAAAAAGAGAAATGTTGTTACATTAATTGTAATGCATGGAAGTAAAACAGCACAGTCAATAGTAGAAGTTGTCAAACTTCTGATGCCGGTAAAAAATATCGAAGCTTTTGACTTATCATTAGAAGATGATCCAAAAGAATCTTATGAGCAATTAAAAAATAAGATTATTGAAATAAATCAAGGAAGAGGAATATTAGCTCTATATGATATGGGTTCTATTCAAGTCATGTTGGATTCAATCATGGAAGAAACAAAGATAAATATTAGATCAATTGAAGTTCCTATTCCATTATTAGCGATGTCTGCTTGTAAACAAGCTGAAGAAGGAAAGAATGTTGATGATATTTATGATCATTTGGTTAGTGAATATTCCGATAAATCATATTCAAGAATGAGCAATAAGGATGTTATTATTGCATTATCGTCAGCTAATGAAAATAACAGTGAAAGTATTAAAAGATATTTACAGACTTTAGAGGATTACAGAGATTATCAAATATTATCATTTAATATTTCTGATAAGCACAGTTTAATCAATAGAATCAATGAAATCAAACTTAAAGGTAAGGTTATCGGGATTGTAGGAACTTATAATCCTGATATCTTCAATATAAAATTTGTAGATTATCAACATTTACCTAAAGTTTATACAATACATGAATTATTTGCAGAAAGCGATGATGATTTTGATATCATTGAATACTTAACAGAACAGTTTGAGATATTCAATTATGATGACCTTCAAAACTCATTATTACCATTTGTAAAGAAACTAGAAGAAATATTTGAAGAACCATTTACAGAAGATACAAGATTAGGAATGCTTATTCATATGGGATGCTTAATTGACAGATTGACAAAAAAGCAAGCATCTGCGGTCAATTTTAATTTGGATAGTATAAGAACAAAGTATCATGATGAATTTACAATGGTTTCTGAAGCCTCTAAGAAACTTGAATCAACGTTTAATGTTACATTTAGTGACAGTGATAAAGCAACAATTATAGAAATTATTATTAATAACAAAAGGAGAAATTAATTATGACAAAAGAAGAAGCCTCAATGATTGGGTTTGAAATTGTAGCGTACTCAGGAGACGCAAGAAGTAAATTATTATTAGCTGTAGAAAAAGCTAAACAAAAAGAATTCGGTGAATGTGATAAATTGATTGCAGAAGCGAATGAATGTTTAAATGATGCTCATAAATCACAAACAGAATTATTACAAATGGAAGCTAGAGGAGAACACATTGATATTGGATTTATTACTGTTCATGCTCAAGATCATTTGATGACAACAATTTTATTAAAAGATATTATTAACAATTTATTAGATATTTATAGATAATGAGGTAAAAAAAGATGGATGCGTTGATTGGAAAAATCGAGAAAGCTAAGCCTTTCTTTGAAAAAGTTTCTAGAAATAAGTATTTAAAAGCAATCCGTGATGGATTCATGTCAGCTATGCCAGTAGTACTATTCTCAAGTATCTTCATGTTACTTGCTTATGTACCAAACATTTTTGGATTCTATTGGCCTAGTGATATCGAAGCAATGATTTTAAAACCATATAACTATTCAATGGGATTATTAGCAGTGCTTGTAGCTGGGACAACAGCAAAAAACTTATGTGACAGTTTAAATAGAGATATGCCAGTTAATAGACAAATCAATAATATTTCAACTCTTATGGCAGGTATTGTAGGTTTCTTAGTTGTAGGTGTTGATTCTATTAAAGGCGGATTCTCAAGTGGATACATGGGATCTAAAGGGTTATTAACAGCCTTCTTAGTAGCATTCTTTGTATGTAATGTGTACAAATTCTGTGTTAAAAGAAATATTACAATTCATATGCCAGAAGAAGTACCACCAAATATTTCACAAACATTTGCAGATGTTATTCCTTTCGGAGTTTCAATCTTATTATTAGCTTTATTTGATATAGCATTTAGACATTTTGTAGGTATGTGTTTCGCTGAATCAGTTATTGAATTCTTCAAACCTTTATTTACTGCAGCAGACGGATATTTAGGATTAGCTATTATTTATGGAGCTATGTCATTATTCTGGTTCGTAGGTATTCAAGGGCCATCAATTGTTGAACCAGCAGTTTCAGCAATTTATTATGTAAACATTGCTAACAACTTAGAATTATTCCAAGCTGGAAAACATGCAGCTAACATTTTAACACCTGGTTGTCAACAATTCGTAGCTACATTAGGTGGTACAGGAGCAACTCTTGTTGTAACATTAATGTTTGCTTTCATGGCAAAATCTAAAGAATTAAGAGCAGTAGGTAAAGCAAGTTCGATTCCTGTATTATTCGGAGTTAATGAACCAATCTTATTTGGTGCACCATTGATCTTAAATCCAATTTTCTTTATTCCATTTATTGTTGCACCAATCTTAAATGTATGGATGTTCAAAGCATTTGTAGATATTTTAGGAATGAACAGTTTCATGTATATTCTTCCTTGGACAACACCAGCACCACTTGGTATTGTATTAGGATGTGGAATTACATTGTTATCAATACTATTTGCAGTATTAGTTTTGGTTGTAGATTTCGTAGTTTATTATCCATTCTTCAAAGTTTATGATAAACAAAAATGTGAAGAAGAAGATGAAAAAAGTGGATATGTTAAAGAAGAAGATGAAGATGTTGAAGTTTCATCTGATGTAGTTAATGAAAAGCGTGTATTAGTGTTATGTGCTGGTGGGGGTACTAGTGGATTATTGGCTAATGCATTAGCTAAAGGTGCTGATGAACAAGGCATTTCAATTATTACTGCCGCAGGTTCTTACGGTGCACACTATGATATGTTAAAAGACTATGATTTAGTAGTTCTAGCTCCTCAAGTAGCAAACTACTATGAAGATTTAAAGAAAGATACAGATCGTATTGGAATTAAATGTGTTGCTTGTGAAGGTAAAAAATATATTGAATTAACTCGTAATCCTCAAAAAGCATTACAATTTGTATTCTCAATTTTAGATGGAGAAGAATAGAATTTAATAATAACCATTAGGTCTAATCCTAATGGTTATTCAATATCGTTAAGTTAAGGAGAAAATTATGAAATTTAGTAAAGATTTTGTATTTGGTGGAGCAACAGCTGCTTATCAATGTGAAGGTAGTACTAGAGAATATGGAAAAGGAAAAGTAGCATGGGATGATTATTTAGCTAAACAAGGTAGATTCTCAGCTGATCCTGCTAGTGATTTCTACCATAAATATCCTGTGGATTTAAAATTATGCAATGATTTTGGAATTGAAGGTATAAGAATTTCTATTGCATGGTCAAGAATTTTTCCTGACGGAAAAGGAAGAATCAATCAAGAAGGTGTAGACTTCTATCATAGAGTATTCCAAGAATGTCATAAAAATGGTGTAGAACCTTATGTAACTTTACATCACTTTGATACTCCTGATGCTTTACATAGTCAAGGGGACTTCTTATCAAGAGAAACAATTGATGCTTTTGAAGAGTATGCAAAATTCTGTTTTGAAGAATATAAAGATGAAGTAACTTATTGGTTTACATTCAATGAAGTATGGCCAATTGCCACAAATCAATATATTGAAGGAACATTCCCACCATGTATTACTTATGATATTACAAAAGCAGTTAAATCAATGCATGGTATGATGGTAGCACATGCTAAAGCAGTTTGTGCTTATAAAGAAAAAGGTTACAAAGGCAAAATTGGAATCATTCATTCATTAGAAACTAAATATCCTTTAAATGAAAATGATCCAAAAGATGTATATGCAGCAAAAAAAGAGGACGTGTTAGCTAATCAATTCTTATTGGATGCAACTTTCTTAGGATACTATACAGATGAAACAATTAAAATTATCAATGAATTAGTTCATATTAACAATGGAAAATTTGAATATGATCCAACAGATATTGAAATTATGAAAAAAGCAGCAAAAGATAATGATTATTTAGGAATGAATCATTATCAAAGTCACTTTATTAAAGCTTATGAAGGTGAAAATGAAATTCATCACAATGGTACTGGAGAAAAAGGTACTAAAAAATTCAAATTAAAAGGTGTAGGAGAAAGAGTGTTTAAAGAAGGTATCCCTACAACTGACTGGGATTGGTTAATTTATCCTGAAGGTATGTATGATATGATTATGAGAATTAAAAATCAATATCCAAACTATAAAGCAATCTATATTACTGAAAATGGTATGGGATATAAAGATCATTTTGATAATGGTAATATCGATGATTCTCCAAGAATTGATTACATTAAACAACATTTACAATGGTTATTAAAATCAATTGAAGATGGTGCAAATGTAAAAGGATATTTTGTTTGGTCATTAATGGATGTATTCTCATGGTCAAATGGTTATAATAAGAGATATGGATTATTCTATGTTGATTACGATACACAAGAAAGATATCCTAAAAAATCAGCATATTGGTATAAAAAAGTAATTGAAACAAGAGAGGTATAATTATGGATTATAGAGGAGTCATCTTTGATTTTAATGGTACATTATTTTTTGATAATGATAAACATGTTAAAGCGTGGGGTGCTATTTCACAATTATTAAGAAATAAAGGTATAACAGATGAAGAACTCCATGAACACTTTAATGGAGTACCTAATAAACAAATCATTCAGTATATGTTAGGTGATAAATGCACAGAGGATGATATTGTTAAATATTCTTCATTAAAAGAAGAATACTATAGAAAATTTTGTAAAGAAGATACTGAAAATTTTCATTTGGTTAAAGGATCAGAAGAATACTTTGATTTGCTAACAGAAAAAAAAGTACCATTTACAATTGCAAGTGCATCAATTAAAGAAAACATTGATTTCTTTGTAGAATCATTTAACTTAGATAAATGGATTGCACCATCTGATATTGTTTATGATGATGGTACTTACGAAAATAAGATAGCAATGTTTAAAAAAGCAGCAGATGTCATTAAGACTGATATTAAAGATTGCTTGATTATTGAAGATTCATTAAGTGGTATTCAAAACGCTTATAACTCAGGTTGCAATATGATTATTGTTATTGATTCAGCGAACAAGAAAGACGAATATGAAAAATTACCTGGTGTTATAAAGGTAATTGATGATTTTACTCAAATTTAATTTATATGTAGCATTTTATTTAATAAAAGAGTTTCCTAAAGTCTAAAATGTCATGATTAAAAAATGCTATTTATAAATATATAAAGTGTTTTATGTCATTTCTTTAAACCCAACCCTCTTAATAACCTAATGTGTTTATTATGTAAGATTAAAATACTTTAAAAAAATATGGTACTATGCCATATTTTTTTATTTAGAATAAGTGGCAAAATAAGCTATGATGTAAAAATGACGAAATAAATAATAATTTATACGAGGTATAGATATGTTTGATAGTTTTGATATAAAATATACGGATGGTTTAGAATTGGATGGAGCTTTTTCTGTTTCGCACATTAATTACGGATGTTCCCCTAAATTTCATGGAGAGGATGCAAATGATATAGCAAAAAGCTCTAGAAAAAATAGTATTACTTTTAAAGATAAAATAGATGATGTTTTAGACAGCATAAGAAAGTTTAATGGGACAGAAAAGAATTATAAAATTGCAGATCGAATCTATTTGTGGAAAAAATATTGGTTTGACTATATAGAAGCATTTGATAAATCAACGAAAGTAATGCCTGATTCTGTAGTTACGGTATACATAGGAAGACATGCAATTGAATTAGGCTTAAAATATTTAATCATGGTAAAGAAAGGAAGTGTTGTAAAAAGCCATGGTTTAAAAAAGTTGTATGATGAGTTCGATAGTGTATATAAAATTCAGGAGCAATATATGGAATGGGTGGATTTGTTTTGTGAACTATATTGTAAATACATTGAAGGAGATAATCCTGAGTATTTTAGATTTCCAGAATATAAAGGAAATACTAATTTTGCAGGGAATCAATTAGATATAAGATGGTTATGCTATAATCTTTCTTTGATTATATTGAAATTATTACATTTTTCTGGACTGGAAGACGAATACAATAATAATTAAATAATATTAGAATAAAATATAACATTAATATACTTTACACTTATTTAATGCTATAATTTATAGTATAAAAGGATTGTGACTTTTAGTAGGCAAAACCGATAATTAAATGGATCTTATTCCATATTAATTGTTGGTTTTTTTATTTCTTATTAATAGATGCTTAAGAAAGGAGGATAAAAGGGAACATCTATTTTTAATAAATTTTTGTTGTTAGAGTAGAATAGTAGTTTATAAAACATAAATATTTTAAGAAAGAAGGATAGATTATGAAAAAGATATATAAATTATTGATTTGTGTTTTAGTTTTAACTATGTTTACAGGTTGCTCTCAGGCTACTTCAAAAAGAAATGCAAAAGAAATTATTGAAGATATGATTTTATATTATGGGACTTATGAGTCAAAATCAAAAGATAAAGTAAATGATCTATTGGAAGAATTAGAAGATGTTGACTCTTCAAAAGCAAAGCAATGGGATGAAATTATGAAGTATTGGCAAACAAATCATGAAAAACTTGAGATTAATAATGATATATTGCCTGATGGATTAGATAATAGTAATAAATTATGCATTGTTGTTTTAGGATATCAACTTAATGATGATGGTACTATGCAAGATGAACTTATTGGACGTTTGAAAGTTGCATTAGATAGCGCAAACAAATATCCTAATGCATATGTTGCTTGTACTGGTGGAGGAACTGCAAAAAACAATTCTAATGTAACTGAAGCAGATCAAATGGCACAATGGCTTATTGATAATGGATTGAACAAAGATAGATTGATTATTGAAAATAAATCATCATCAACTGTTGAAAATGCTAAATTTACATATAACATTCTTAGAAAAAAATATATAGATATTGATAAAATTGCTATTGTAACAAGTGATTACCATATAGAAAGAGGTTCATTATTGTATAAAGCACAATTAGTTTTATCTGCTGCTAAAAATAATGACAAATCTATACAAATAGTTTCAAATGCTGCTTATCAAGCACATAAGGATAGTGAACCATTTTTATGGCAAGCTGGCGGTTTATGTGAAATATTAGGTGATGTTAAACTTGCTAATAAGATTTATGATGAAAAATATACAAAGCCAAAACTTTAAAAGATATGTTAGTTTTTATAAAGTCAATATAGGATTATTATCTTTTATATTTATTTAATGAAAAATAATTTATAATCATACTTTTTTACCCTATATTGTACTTTGTTCCATTTCTATTTTTAAGGGTTAATTTATAATATAGTCAGGAGGAAAGAAAAATGGAAATGAAAAATGAATGGGTCAAAGATCCAAAGATTTTTAATGTCAATCGTTTAAGCGCAACAGCATCGATTCATAGATATGCAAGTATTAAAGAATTAAAAGAAAAACAAAGCAGTTTCAATTATTCATTAAATGGGAGCTGGAAGTTTCATTATGCAACAGGATTTAATCAATTAATACCGGAGTTTTCTAATAAAGATTATTGTGTAGATCACTGGGATGAAATCAAAGTACCTGGACATATTCAATTACAAGGTTATGGAAAACCAATGTATGTCAATCAAATCTATCCTTGGTCAGGAACAGAACAAATTATTCCTGGAGAAATTCCTGATAAAAATCCAATTGGAAGTTATGTCACTTATTTTGACAGTTCAGTAATCAAAGATAATGTTGATACTTATATTACTTTCCATGGTGTTGAATCAGCCATGGCTCTATGGGTCAATGGAACATTTGTTGGTTACAGTGAAGACACATTTACACCTTCAAGTTTTAATATTACAGATTTGATTGTTAATGGAGAAAATAAGATTGCTGTTAACGTTTATCGTTTCAGCAGTGGAAGTTGGTTAGAAGATCAAGATTTCTGGCGTTTTTCAGGTATTTTTAGAGATGTTGAACTTCAAATGGTACCACACGTTCATTTAAAAGATATCAAGATTTTGACACATTTAAATGAAAATTATGATCATGCAACTGTTGAAGTAACGCCAATGATTGAAAATAATCATCATCGTTTTAAAGCAGTCTATACTTTAAAGTATAAAGATGAAGTTATTGGACAAAAAGAAAGCAAAGATTGTTGCAGTCCAATCAATTTTGAATTCGATGATCTTCATTTATGGTCAGCAGAAAAACCACATCTTTATCAATTATATGTTGAAATCATGGATGAAAAGGGTTTGGTTGAATGTAGTCAACATAATGTTGGTGTCAGAGAATTTAAACTTATTGATGGTATCATGTGTATCAATGGTAAAAGAATTGTTTTTCATGGTGTCAACCGACATGAATTTTCAGCTGAGACAGGGAGAACGGTTTCTTATGAAGATACTAAAAAAGATATCTTGAATATGAAAGCCAATAATATCAATGCTTTACGTACATGTCATTATCCAAATCAAACATTTGTTTATGATTTATGCGATGAATATGGTCTTTATGTCATTGATGAAGTCAATCTTGAAACACATGGAACTTGGAGTGAACTTTTTGATAAAACACATATCATACCAGATGATAAATCTGAATGGCTAGATATTATTTTAGATCGTGCCAATTCCATGTATGAAAGAGATAAAAACCATCCTTCGATTATTATTTGGTCATTAGGAAATGAATCTTATGGTGGTAAAAATCTTTATGAAATGTCTAAGTTTATGAAACAAAAAGATACTTCTCGTTTGATTCATTATGAAGGGCTTTCACATGATCGTCGTTACAATGAAACAAGTGATATTGAAAGTCAAATGTATACTTTTGCAGTTGATGTTGAAAAATACTTAAAGGAACATCAAGATAAACCGTTTATTTTATGTGAATACGCCCATTCTATGGGAAACAGTAATGGAGCATTATTCAAATATATTGATTTAGAAAAGAAATATTCCTTGTATCAAGGTGGATTCATCTGGGATTACATCGATCAAGCATTATACCATGATGGAAAATTATGTTATGGTGGGGACTTTGGTGAAAGGCCAAGTGATTATGATTTCTGTGGAAACGGTATTGTTTTTGCAGACCGTACAAATACTCCAAAGATGCAAGAAGTCAAATACTGTTATCAATATGTAGATTTTAGAATAGATGAAGATGTTATTCATATCAGCAATAATTATTTATTTACTGATTTAAATGAATATCAATTACAAATGGATATGTTATGCAATGGTAATGTTGTTCAAAGTAAAACAATGACAGTAGATTGTAAACCATTATCATCAGTTGTTGTTGAAAATCCATTTAAAATAAATGATCAAGACCAAGAATGTGCAGTAACAGTCTATTTGAAAAAGAATCATGAAATATACGCTCAACAACAATATATCTATGAAGTAAAAAATAAAACACATAACATTCATACAACAAAACACGTAGATATCGTTGAAGACTACTTGAATGTAGGCGTTGTAGGAAAAGATTTCAATGTGATTTTCTCAAAACAAAAAGGTTTGGTTTCTTATAGATATCATCAACAAGAATATATTAGAGTACCTGTCAGACCAAATTTCTTTAGAGCAGCTACAAATAATGATGTTGAAAACAAATATGGTTATCGCTATGGTAAATGGTTAACTGCCAGTCTATATGCAAAATGTGAGTTTGTTGGTATTTCAAAAGGAGACTGTTCTTGCAAGATTGAATATGCTTATGATTTGCCAAATTTACAAGATGAAAAAGTTCATTTAGTTTATGAAGTCTATGGTGATGGTAAAATCATTGTAGATATGTCTTATCAACCGGTTGTTTCTGAAATTGAAATGCCTGTATTTGGACTTATCTTCCAATTATATAAAGATATGGAAGAAGTAAATTATTATGGATTTGGTCCAGAAGAAAACTATATTGATCGAAACAAAGGGGCACTTCTTGGAAAATATACTTATCAAGTAACAGACAATTTAACACCTTATTTATATCCACAAGAATGTGGTAACAGAACGCATGTAAGAGAATTATCAGTTGCAGGTGAAAATACAAAATTAAAAATCAAAGGTGAAGATTTTGAATTTTCAGCTTTACACTATACACCTTATGAATTAGAAAATGCACGTCACAAAGATGAACTTCCAAATGTTTATCAAACGGTTTTATGTATCAATGAAAAACAAATGGGTATTGCTGGTGATGATACATGGGGTGCTAAGACACATGATGAATTCTTATTAGATAAAGAAAAACATCATTTACGTTTTAGTTTTAAAGGTAAGTTATAATGAGATTTATATTTGTAAGACATGGAAAGACACATTTTAATGAAATCAATCTGACACAGGGTTGGTGTGATTCTCCTTTATCAAAAGTAGGAATCAAACAAGTTGAAAATATTTCAAAACAGCTAGAACAATACCAAATAGATAAAGCCTACACATCTCCATTGGGTAGGGCAGTACAAACGGCAAATATTATTCTAAGTAAAAAAGAAGTCGAACCGATTTATGAAGAACGTTTTAAAGAAGTTAATTTTGGAATACTTGAAGGAATATCCACAGAACTTGTAAGAAAACTCAATATTGAATCACCAAACTGGTTAGAAGATTTGGATATGGATTACAGACCTTATGAAGGAGAAGATATTCATGATGTTATTTTAAAACATCATAAAGCCGTTCAAGAAATCATAGAGGATTGTAATGAAAAGGATACCGTTTTAATTGTAGGGCACGGCTGTTCGTTATATGGATTTATCAAATCATTATTACCTCAACAATCTTTTAAATTTCCTAATAATGCTTCAGCAATGATTGTTGGTTATTCAAATGGAAATTTCAAACTCGAACAAATTTTAGACCCTATTATATAAAAATAAACAGGTTTGCGATGGTAAACCTGTTTATTATTTATAAAGTTTCAGAATATTTGATACAGATTAGATCAGAAATAAGCTGTAATGGATAGGGATGACTTGCATAGCCACCTTTACTGTTATAACGGATATAGAAATCGATAAATGGATATTCTATTGACTGATCAGAAGTAATCATGCATATCTTTGGTTTCTTTTTGTTACTTTTGAATGGCTTGGCTCTTGGAAAAATACGATCAAAATAGGTTCCCGATTCTGAAAAAATAATAATAAGATTATTTTCATCAGCGTCAGTAATATAGTCTGCCTGATCTTTGATATTAAAACAAGAAAAGATAAGTTTACCACTTGTTTGCAGATCGAACTGTAAATTGCAGGCAACACTTTCAGATTGCATATAGCCAAAAGCGGCTATTTTTTGATAAGAACTGATTTCTTGAACAAGTGTATTGATTTGTTTTTCAATATCATTTTCTAAGAAGTAATTTAAATTGGAAATAACATTTTTTACATATGATTGAAACATTGATGAGGATTCATATTTTTCATAGTCAAACTTTCTTTTTAAGCGAGCAGACTCAACAGAAAACTTTGCGATTTGATTTTTCAATGCATTGAAATCTTTAAGTCCAATATCACGACAAAAGCGCGAAATACTAGAATTTGACACATAGCAAGCCTGAGCTAGATCTGTGAGAGAATATTCTTCTAAATCGCGCATATTTTCTATCATATATTTAGCTATTTTATAGTTATTTGAACCTTTTGGTTCATCATTAAGTGTTGATAAAAGTATAATTATTAAGTTAAACATGGAGAATCTCCTCTTTATGTATATTTTAGATAATTATACCATAGTTAATTATTGTTTAACAACAATAGTTTTAGCTACTTTATCATGAAAAGATTGTGTATTTGCTTGGAAATAAGCATAGATAATTGAACCGATAGTTAAAGCATAGGCAATATATTTTAAAGGATCAACAATCATTGTAAGTTTAAATAATGGAAGCAGCTTTCTTATATAGGTTGGAATGATAATCATTCCACCTTCAAGTAAGGATGCTCCAAGAAGTTCTCTTAACATCATATCTTTTAAATTGATTGATTCATTATTTTCTTTAATGATTTTGATCTTACATATTTTTTTACCAAGTGTTTGTCCTTTAAAAAGATATGTTGGAATAAATACATAGTAAATAATACCAATCAAAACACCATAAAGACCTAAAGCAAGACCTATAGAAAAATCATAGTGTGTTAAATCAAACATATAAGGCTTTAAGTAGTCATTTCCTCTTAAATAGAAGGTAATAGGGATAGCAGCCAGCATGTTAGTAAGATACCAATCGATGATCATAGCTACAAATCTTCTAACACGTGTTTCGATAATATCCATATTATTTCTGTTTTTATTGCTTTTGTTATTTTTTGTTTTATTTTTTCTCATAAGTAGTCCTCCAGGATAGAAAAATTATAACAAATGAATGCTTTATTTACTTTTGCTTTTCCAAAAGGTAGAAATTATTTCCAAATATTGGAAATAAAAAAAGAAAGCCGAAGCTTTCTATAAAGATTTTATAATCTTTTATAATCATCCATATTTAATAAAGATGCAGCATCTTTATCACAGATAACAGTGAAGTTAGGATGTAATTTTAAAACAGTTGCTGGTAGTTCATCTGAAATTGGTGAATCTAACACTTGTTTTAAAATTTGAGCTTTTTCTTTACCAGTAACAATCATTACAAGGTGTTTTACTCTCATTAGACTTTTTGGACCCATTGATAAAGTGATTGGTAGATGATCTCTTGCTGGATATGTTGGATTAGCTGCATTTTTTGTTTTACGATCCATTGGATAAGTATAACTATCCATAGGTGTACATCTTGGACAGTTGCTGCAGAAATGTCCATCCCAACCTAGTCCAATCAACATAACATCAATACCACCAGCATCTCTGATTTCTTGATCATAAGTTTCCCAATTTTCCATTGTTGTTGTATGGATTCTTTCATCAGGAATATTTGCATCTTTAAAGAATAGTTCTTGCATTTCTTCCCAGTTTGGGCCATGTGGTTTATCTTGATAAGGTGCTTCATCAAAAAGATAGTATTGAATGTCTTTGAATTTTTCTTGGTCTTTAACATAAGGAACCATCATCTTATAAAGATTGATAGGAGAGCGTCCAGCGGTTAAAGAGATGTTGACTCTTTTATCTTGCATCATTGCTCCAAGTAAAATGTGCATTGCACTTTCGCTCATTTTTTGTTCATTTTCTTCAATGATTAACTTCATAATATATCCTCCTGTTTTATAAGAAGATATAACTCACACACAATTTCATTATAAAAAATAAAAAGGGAGTGTCAACATAAAAAAACAAATGCAGATAAAAAAAATAAAACAATTTATTTCCATGATTTGGAAAAGATTTCAAGTAATTGGAAAGATGTTTTTTATTATGGAAATCAAAAGAATTTGAATGTGCTACAGCTATATAATTTCACTATAGCAAGAAGGGAGGGAACTTTCATGAATTTCATGGAAAAATTTAATGAACTTGCAAACCGTACACTTGTACCAATTGCTAACAAATTAGGGAATCAAAGACATTTGGCTGCTATTCGTGATGGAATGGTAGTAGCAATTCCGTTATCTATTTTAGGAGGGGTATGTTTAATTATTTCAACACCACCTTTTAAACCAGAAACACTTCCAAATTGGGGATTTATTACTGACATGTTAAATGGTTGGTATAACTGGGCGCAAGCCAACAAAGCAATGTTGCAATTGCCTTATAATATGACAATGGCATTAATGGGATTATTTATTGCATTTGCAATTGCTTATCATTTAGCAGATGAATACGAAATGCCAAAATTAAATTCAGCAATCGTATCAACAGCAGTATTTTTAATTGTATCTGCACCAACAACTTCAGCAGTAGCATCAAATCTTATTGTTGATGGGAAAAGTGCAACAGATTTATTAGCTTTAGCTGGTAATTACATACCAACGACCTATTTAGATGCCAAAGGTATCTTTACAGCAATCTTGGTTGCTATAGGTTGTGTGGAAATTATGCATTTTATGTTTAAAAAAGACATTCGTATCAAAATGCCTGAAGGTGTTCCACCAGCAATTAGTTCATCTTTTGATGCAATCTTACCATTATTTATTTGTGTAATCATTTTTTATGGTCTTTCTTTAGTTGTACAAAACTTTAGCGGACAACTTTTACCAAATATGATCATGACAGTTTTAGCACCTGCAATTTCAGGACTTGATTCATTAGTTGGTATTTGTTTAATTACCATGATTGCTCAAGTATTCTGGTTCTTTGGATTACATGGAGCAAGTATTACTCAACCAATCCGTTTACCATTTATGCAAATGTATTTAATTGCTAATATTTCAGCATTCTCTGCTGGACAACCAATCGTACATTTCTTTACTCAACCATTCTGGTCATATGTTATTACACTTGGTGGTGGAGGAGCAACAATGGGACTTTGTATCTTGTTGTTGAGATCTAAATCAGCAGAATTAAAGACATTAGGAAAATTATCAATTGGACCTGCAATCTTTAATATCAATGAACCGATTATCTTTGGTTTACCAATGGTTTTAAATCCATTAATGATGATTCCATTTATCTTTGTACCAGTAATCAATTCAATTATTGCTTATGGCTTAATGGCCTTCCATATTGTAGGAAAAGGAATTATTGAAACACCATGGACAACACCAGCGCCACTTGGAGCCGCACTTGGATGTATGGATTTCAAAGCAGCAATCATGGTTATTTGTTTAATTATTTTAGACATGGTTTTATACTATCCATTCTTTAAATTATTAGAAAAACAAAAATTAGAAGAAGAAAATTCAGTACAAACAAATTAAAAAAAGAAGATTAACTCACACATCAATCTTTTAAAAATTGAATAACTTAAGTATGCTCTAATGAGACCCCAAAATCATTAGAGCTTTTTTTATAAAACTTAAAGCTCGACAGTTGTTTCTCTCAGTTTATGAAGAAGGGAGGGATAATATGTCAACTAAAGTTAGGGTAAACCTGAGAGAAATGTATCCTAAATATTATAATCAAGATTGCTTTGTTGAAGTTGATCAGGATGTTTATGAGACAATGAATAAATATGATCATATTGATGCAGTATATAAAAGAAAAGTAGATTATCATAAGGGATATTTTTCGTTAGATCGAAGTCCATTTTTAGAATTAGAAAAAGAAGGCTTTGATGTTAACGAAAACATATTGTTGAAAGAATTGATACATCAAGAATTAATAAGTTTTATTGAGTTAACAATTAAAGATTTACCAGTCAAAGAAAAAGAACGTATTTTAAAAAAATATGTTCAATGTAAGACTCTAGAATCAATTGCTATTGAAGAAAACTGTAGTATACTTGCGGTTTACTATTCTATTAAATAGCACTTGAAAAAATTAAAGAAGTTCTAATTAAAAACGGTTATGACATTAATGATTAATTTAAATGTCGTAACTTAAAAATGTTTTATAAATCTCATTATTTTAAGGAGATTTAAGACTGTTGACAAATATGAAGTTGACAGTCTTTTTTAAATTATTTTATTAATAAAAACAAGCTTTTAACACTTCACATCATTTGTGCACATTGCACAAATACTAATGATTTATTTAGGATGCTTGTCTCTACTCAATTCGTTATATTTCATTATAATAATAATTGTAATAAAAATTAACATGTAAAAGAATGAGATAACCCATATATATTTATATCTCATATATTTACATTTTAAGTAATAGTTTCCCAAGATATTAATTTTTTTATTACACGAATTCCCTATAAAAATAAAGAAGATCATTCCCCTTAAATGATCTTTTTTATTTGTTTATAATTGTTATTAAAAATAGCTATAACATTAATGATTAATTCAAAGATCATAACTTAAAAATGCTTTATTGAATCTCCTTATATTTAAGGAGATTTTTTTAACATATTTATGCGAGTTGAACACTAAATAGTATTGTAATTATATGAAAGGAGTATGCAATGATAAAAAAATCAGTAGAGGTGAAATATATGTAGCCGACTTAAATCCGTATCAAGGTTCTGAACAAGGTGGGATAAGACCTGTAGTTATTTTACAAAATGATGCAGGAAATTATTTTAGTAGCACTACTATAGTTGCATCACTGACATCTCACGTAGGGAAAAAAGAAAATTTACCAACACATGTCTTTATTAACAGCCGAGAGGATCTTGAACATGATTCTATAATAATGTGCAAGCAAATAAGAACGATTGATAAATCAAGATTAATTAGATGTTTAGGTCGGTTAGACGAGTATGAGATGGAGGAAGTTGAAGAGGCTTTGAGCGTAAGATTAGGATGCTTTGATGACTCATTAAGTATAAATGTTGACAATCCAATTTATTTTGAGAATATAAGATTCTTTTTCTTGCACGTT
Source organism: [Clostridium] ammoniilyticum (assembly GCF_025566905.1). NCBI lineage: Bacteria > Bacillati > Bacillota > Erysipelotrichia > Erysipelotrichales > Coprobacillaceae > Faecalibacillus > [Clostridium] ammoniilyticum. The sequence continues at coordinate 172,443 of NZ_JAOQJR010000003.1, read as the reverse complement.
GAAAATAGGACATGCCATTGGCATTGGATAAGATTTTTTTTAATAATTATTTTTACCTTTACATGGTCCATTGGATATACGTCCTTCATTTATCCATGTAAAAAAGTTGGGTATCTCTTCTTTCCAATGTTCAAATGTCTTTATAACATTATTATTTGTTAGTGTTAAATGATTATAATTTAAGAATAATTCAATTTAAAAAGGAGCTGTTACGAAATTAAATAATTAATTTCATACAGTCTTTTCTTTTGTAAAATAAAAATAGGAATTTTAAATATCTATATAATAAAATTATTCTACTATAAGAAGCAATTGTATCTAATTACAATAATTCCTCAAACATAACGTTTGAGGAATTAATTGGTAAGAAATAAATATTACTGATAAGATATCAATATCCTATTTTTTAGTTAGATTTTATAAAAAACGGATGTTACGATTTTAAATTATTTCGAAACATTCCCCATGATAATTTATAGCGTACCGGATAATTTAATATACCTGACAAATCCATTGCCTATTTTTGTTTATTATAGGTATTAATAAAGGTGTTTAAGGAGATGAGTTGGATGAAAGAAATAGAAGTAAAAGATTTAATCAAATATATTAATCCTTTTAAAACCAGCCATTGCGATTGCTAGTGATGGAAAAGAAACCAACGAGCTTACAATTGGTTGGGCTGGATTTGGTTTTTTATGGAGAAAGCTACAGTCTATGTACATAAAACACGTTATTCAAAACATATTTTTGATCATGCTAAATATTATTCTATATGTTTTATGGATCAAGAACATAAAAATCAATTAGGTTAGTTTGGACGTGTTTCTGGTAGAGATGAAAATAAAATGGAAAAGTGTGGAATGACTGTTAATAATGAAGATGTTGCTCCTTATTTTGAAGAGAGTTCAGTCATTATTTTATGTAAGGTTATGGGTAAAAGTGATTTTGATTCAAAGAGTGTTGATGAAAATGTTTATGAATGGTACCAAGAAGAAGGGGTTCATAGTCAATACTATGGAGAAATTGTAAAAGTATTGGTTAAAGACTATAAGTAAAACTTATAGTCTTTATTAATAAATAAGGACTATGATTATCTTGTGAAAATGTTATCATATTACTGTAAAATAGGAGGAAGAATCATGGGTAAATTATTATTAACTGGTGTTGATGGTAACTTGGGTCAATTAGCTGCTGATGTTTTATTAACACTAGAACCAGTAGAAAACTTAATTTTTTGTGGATATAGTGAAGAATCACTAAAGAAATATGCTGAAAAAGGAATTGAAACACATGTCACAAACTTTAATAATCCAGATGGATTAGCTGAAGCTTTTAAAGGAGCAGATGCTCTAGCATTGATTTCTATGCCATTTGTTGGTGCAAAAAGACAAAATGCTCATAAAAATGCAGTAGATGCTGCTAAAGCTGCAGGTGTTAAACAAATTATTTATACATCTTTAGTCAATGCGGATGATGAAACAAATCCATCAGTAGAAAAGAAAGATCATATTTATACTGAAAAATATATTCAAGAAGTTGGTTTAGATTATCAATTTATGAGAAACTCTCAATATGCTGAAGCAATGGTTACAAACTACTTTACTTATGCACATATGAATGCACCACTTACAAATTCACAAGGTGATGGTTTGATGGCTTACATTTCACGTAAAGACTGTGCTAAAGCATTAGCTTATGCTTTACATCGATCAAATGAATTCCATCAAAAAGTATGGAACATCAATGGTTTAGAATTAATGACAATTTCAACATTCTGTGCTATTGGAGATGTAAGTACAGGGAATCATGTTCCATTTGTGAATGTGACTGATGAAGAAAACTATCAAATTTGGGATGCTATGGGTGTTCCTAGAACAACAGATGGTGTATTCCAAAAAGATTCAGAAGCACCATTTTCATCAGATGGAATGGTTACATTTGCTCAAGCTATTAGAGAAGGTAAAATGGATATTCATACAAAAGACTTTGCTGAACTTACAGGAGATACACCTATTTCAGTAAGATATATGTTTGATCATCAAGAAGAATTCCAAATTGGTGAAAGACATTCTCAAGATAAATAAGATATTTAACAAAAGTGAATCGATAAAGGATTCACTTTTTTTATGCTCAAAAATTAAATTTCTATATATAAATAATGGATGTTTTATTTTAATGTCATAATTTAGAAAAACGGGGCAATATAGCATAAATGAAAGTGTTCCTTCATTTATAGAAAGGATTAGATTGTTGTTAGAAAATGACTTGAAAGTTCAAATAGGAAACTTTTAGTAATTAATGCAAGACAAGCAGGAAAAATATTATGAGAGATGAAAGAAAAAAGCGGATACGCTAAATTATAGAGGCTATCAATTTTATAAAGAAAACCCGTCTTTGATGATATGGAAAGTCATTGAAAAAATATTTCAAGATTGTCATTTGTAATTAAATAAATATATTGAAAATCCATTTTATCTACTTTTAATAGACATTTTTTGTGTTTTATGTCATAATACCAAAGCTACTTAAAAGAAAGGAATGACGATATGATATCAACACAAAATGTCTCATTAAGATATGGAGATAGAGCATTATTTGAAAATGTTTCTGTTAAATTTACAGAAGGTAACTGTTATGGAATTATTGGTGCCAATGGTGCTGGTAAATCTACATTTTTAAAAATCTTAGCAGGAGAAATTGAACCTAATAAAGGGGAAGTTATTATTGAACCTCATAAAAGATTATCTGTTTTAAAACAAGATCACTTTGCTTATGATGAAAATAAAGTTGTTGAAACTGTAATTATGGGTAATAAAAGACTTTATGAAATCATGCAAGAAAAAGAAAGATTATACGCAAAAGAAGATTTTAATGATGAAGATGGTATTTTACTTGGTGAATTAGAAGGTGAATTTGCGGATATGGATGGTTGGAACGCTGAAGCTGATGCTGAAACAATGCTTAATGGTTTAGGAATTACTTCTGAGTTTCATGATATGTATATGAAAGATTTAGATGGAAATCAAAAAGTAAAAGTTTTATTAGCGCAAGCCTTATTTGGTGACCCAGATATTTTATTATTAGACGAACCAACAAACCACTTGGATTTAAAAAGTATTAATTGGTTAGAAAACTTCTTGTTAAATTTCAAAAATACTGTTATTGTTGTTTCTCATGACCGCCATTTTTTAAATAAAGTTTGTACACATATTGCTGATATTGACTATAGCCGTATTCAATTATACGTTGGAAACTATGATTTCTGGTATGAATATAGTCAAATGCAAATTCAACAAGCGAAAGATCAAAATAAAAAAGCTGAAGCAAAGAAAAAAGAATTGGAAGAATTTATTGCAAGATTCAGTGCCAATGCTTCAAAAGCCAAACAAGCAACTTCTAGAAAGAAATTATTAGATAACTTAGAAATGGTCGATATTAAACCATCTCTTAGAAGATATCCATTTATTGGTTTTAAACCAGGAAGAGAAGTTGGAAATATTGTTTTAAATGTTGAAGGTCTTACAAAAGTTGTAGATGGAGAAAAGCTTATTAATAATGTTTCATTCTCTATTCAACCAAATGAAAAAGTTGCTTTTGTAGGAGATGATAAAGCAACTGAAGCTTTCTTTAAAATTATTATGGGTGAAGATGAAGATTATGAAGGAGAATTTAAATGGGGTGTGACAACAAGCCAATCTTATTTCCCTAAAGATAACTCAAAATATTTTAATGACTGTGAATTATCACTTGTTGATTGGTTAAGACAATTTACAGATGGAACAGTATATGAACAAGATTTAAGAGGATGGTTAGGAAGAGTGTTATTCTCTGGAGAAGAAGCTTTAAAGAAAGCCAATGTTTTATCTGGAGGAGAAAAGGTAAGATGTATGCTTGCTAAAATGATGATGGAAGATGCTAATGTTCTTATTTTTGATGAACCAACAAACCATTTGGATCTTGAATCAATTCAAGCTTTAAACCAAGGTCTTATTCAATTTAAAGAAAATATTTTATTTACATGTCATGATCATCAATTTGTACAAACAATTGCTAATAGAATTATTGAATTTAATAAAGATGGTATGATTGATCGTTTATCAACATACGATGAATATTTAGAATATAAAGAAGAATTAGAAACAAAATAAAGGATCCAAGAAGGATCCTTTATTCGTTTACGATATATAATGTTTTATAAGGGAAGGAAATTTGAAAAAAATTTTTTCTAAGAAAGATGTTTAAATATTATTTATCTTTCTTGCTATTATCATAATAAACAATTGTGAACTGAATATTTCTTATTAAACAAAAAAAGCCTTTTTTAAAGACTTTTTTGTTTAAATAATAATTGGGAAGGGAATATGAATTTATTATTTAACGAAAGATGATTAATCTTTCATGGTTATAATATAGATGAAAACTATAATAGAACAATGGTTCAATCATGTGTTTTTATGTGATGTCATAAAATTAAATGATAAAGAAGATTGAAAAAAATTATCATTTTGGTAAAATTGTTTTAAACAATGTGAGGTGATAAAGTGGAATTACATTTTACAAAAATGGAAGGTATTGGAAATGACTATATTTATGTTGATGGGATCCATCAAGAAGTACCGATGGATGCTGAATTTATTAGTCGTATTTCTAATCGCCATTTTGGTATTGGTGGAGATGGGATGATCGTTATTTTAAAGTCTGATCAATATGATTTTAAAATGCGTATGTTCAATCTAGATGGTAGTGAAGGAATGATGTGTGGAAATGGAATTCGTTGTTTTGCTAAATTTTGTTATGACCATCATTTAACAGATAAAAAGGTTTTAAATATTGAAACAAAGGCAGGTTTACGTATTGTAGAGCTTATTTTTGATGGGGATGAAGTTGTTGGCGCAAAAGTAGATATGCAAGAACCAATTTTAAATTGTAAAGACATTCCTGTTATTTTTGATCAAGAAAAAATGATTAATGAAAAAGTGATGATTGGAGATCAAGAATATGCTTTAACAGCTGTTTCTATGGGGAATCCCCATGTCATTACGTATGTTGATTCATTAGATTTTGATATTGAAACAATAGGAAAACAATTTGAACATCATCAAATATTTCCAGAATCAGTCAATACTGAATTTGTTGAAGTAATCAATGATCATTATTTAAAAATGCGTGTATGGGAAAGAGGCAGTGGTGAAACAATGGCTTGTGGAACAGGTGCCTGTGCCGTTATGTATGCAAGTTATTTGAATGGTTATTGTAAAGAAAAAGCAACAGTTGAGCTTCTTGGAGGAAAGTTAGAAATTGAACTTCAAGAGGGACATATTTTTATGACAGGTCCAGCAACAACTGTGTTTGAAGGAAAAATAAAAATATAAGGAGGAAATTTATGTTACAAACAGCAGAAGAAATTATTAAGTATATTGGTGATGCAAAGAAACAAACACCAATTAAAATGTATTTAAAAGGTGAAAATTTACCTGATACAGATGCATTCCATTTATTTGGAGATAGTCATTTTAAAATTGCTATTGGAGATTTAGATGCCATCAATGCTTATGTTGAAGAAAATAAAGATTTAATCAAAGATTCATTTATTGAACAAGATCGTCGTAACAGTGCGATTCCAATGTTAGATATGAGAAATATCAATGCACGTATTGAACCAGGATGCTTCATTCGTGAAAATGTTTCTATTGGAGATAATGCCGTTATCATGATGGGTGCTGTTATCAATATCGGTGCTAAAATTGGTGAAGGATCAATGATCGATATGGGTGCTGTTTTAGGAGGACGTGCTGAAGTTGGAAAACATTGTCACGTTGGAGCTGGAGCAGTGTTAGCTGGTGTTATTGAACCACCTAGTGCTTCACCTGTTATTCTAGAAGATGATGTTTTAATTGGTGCAAATGCGGTTGTTATCGAAGGTGTTCATATTGGTAAAGGTGCAGTTGTAGGTGCAGGAAGTATTGTTACTCAAGATGTACCTGCTGGTGCGGTTGTTGTTGGAAATCCAGCAAGAATCATCAAAGAACAAAAAGATGAAAAAACTGAAGGTAAAACACAATTAATGGATGATTTACGTAAAATCTAGGATACGATTATGGAAGAATTATTAGATCAAATAAGGACATGGCGTCGTCATTTACACGCCATTCCTGAAATCGGTTTTCAAGAATATAAAACATCAAAGTATCTTTATGAAGAATTAGAAAAAATGGGGTATCAACCTTTAAAAATAACAGAGACGGGAATCGCTGTTTATCTTGATTTTCATAAAGAAAAAACACTTGCTTTTAGAAGTGATATCGATGCTTTAGAAATTGAAGAACAAACAGGTGTATCATTTAAAAGTACACATCAAGGAAAAATGCATGCCTGTGGTCATGATGGACATATGACAGCACTTCTTGGACTTGCTTATAAGCTAAAAGATGTTCAAGATCTACCACATAATGTTTTGCTTATTTTTCAACCAGGAGAAGAAGTGGTCAATGGGGCACCATCAATTATTAATACAGGTATTTTTGAAAAATATCATGTTAAAGGAATTTATGGTTTACATATGTTCCCAGATGTTGATGAAGGAAAAATTGCTTGTCGTAAAGGTCCTTTAATGGCTGAAAGTGGTGAATTGGATGTAACGGTTCATGGTAAAAGTGCACATGCAGGTAAGTATCATGAAGGAATTGATTCAATTGTGATTGCGAGTTTTTTGATTAGTAATTATCAAAGTATCATTTCACGAATAATTTCGCCTATGCAACCTTGTGTTTTAAATATAGGTGAAATACACGGGGGAACGGTCAGAAATATTGTGGCTAGTCAAACAAGTTTCCATGGAACTCTTAGAACGTATAGTGAAGAAGTTTTTTCACGTATTGTAGAAGCAATGAAAGGGTTTAATCAAGGAATGGAACAAGCATATCATTGTCAAATTGATTTTGCCTGTCAGCCTTTTAACCCACCTGTTTTAAATGATGCACATTTATATGAAGAACTTAAAAAGAATGTTGGCGCAAACTTCGAAGAACTTGAAGAACCTGTGATGTTAGCAGAAGACTTTGCTCATTATCAAAAAGTGATTCCTGGTGTTTTCTTTTATGTGGGGACAAGATGTAAAGAATATACTTCAGGTCTACATACACCAACTTTCAATTTTCATGAAGAGGTTTTAGTACAAGCCGTTGAACTTTATGAAAAACTTGCAAGAAATGTACAATTGGGGGACTAAAAATGAATTATTATGATAGATCATTGGATGCTTTAATGCATGCCTATGGAAGATATAATGTCACATTTGATCATGGAGATGGCATTCATTTATATGATGTAAATCAAAAAGAATATATTGATTTCTTTTCAGGAATTGGTGTTAATTCTTTTGGTTATAATTATCCAGCTTATGTAGAAGCCATGGAAAAACAATTACATAGATTAATGCATATTTCTAACTACTTTAATACTGTTGAAACAATTGAAGCAGCTGAATGTGTTAAAAAAGCTACAAAATTAGATAAAGTATTCTTTACAAATTCAGGAGCTGAATCAACAGAAGGTGCTTTAAAACTTGCACGTAAATATTATTATCAAAAACATGGAAAAGCGGATAGTGAAATTATTTCTTTAAATCATTCTTTCCATGGAAGAACAACAGGATCTGTTAAACTTACAGGAAACGCACATTATCAAGAAGCTTTTGGACCTTTAATTGAAGGTGTCAAATATGCCAATATCAATGATTTAGAAAGTGTTAAAGCATTAGTAAATGAAAAAACAGCAGCTATCATCGTTGAACCTGTTCAAGGTGAAGGTGGCGTCTATGTTTGTTCAAAAGAATTCTTAACAGGTTTAAGAATTCTTTGTGATGAAAAAGACATTGCTTTAATTTTAGATGAAGTTCAATGTGGTATGGGTCGTACAGGAACAATCATGACTTATTTCCAATACGATATCTTACCTGATATTTTATGTTTAGCTAAAGGAATTGGAGCAGGTTTTCCAATGGGAGCTTTTGTCGCAAATAAAAAATTTGCTGCTGCGATGGAACCTGGAGATCATGGTTCTACTTATGGTGGAAATCCAATGGCTGGTCAAGCATGTAGAACGGTCTTTAAAATCTTAGAAGAAACAAAAATGCTTGATCATGTTCAAGATATCAGTGAATATTTAATTGAAAAATTAGATGATTTAAAAGATAAATATTCTTGTATTAAAGAAAGACGTGGTTTAGGATTGATGATTGGTTTAGAATTTGATCGACCAGTTAAAGATATTGTTCAAACTTGTTTAGATAATGGACTTATTGTTGTTATGGCAGGAGCGAATGTTATAAGAATGTTACCACCATTTATTACAACTGAAAAAGATGTTGATCAAGCAATTGCTATTTTAGATCAAGCAATTGAAAAAAATATTTAAAAAATTGAAAAAATTAAAAGAAAAATAGGATGTTTTTGACATATATAATGATGAGGTGATAAATATATGTTGAAATATCCTATTTTTTTACAAGATAATGAAAACAGTTGTGGGGCATACTGTATTAAAATGCTCTTAAGCTTTTATAAAAGAGATGATGAAATTAAAAATATTAAAAAGCGTTGTCGTCTTACCAAAGAAGGCATTACGGTTTATGGATTGATACAAGTTTTAAAGAAATATCATCTAGAAGCAAAAGCTTATCAATGTGAGTTTAAACATTTATTTGAAGAAGTCAATTGTCCAGCAATCGTGCATTTAAAACAAGATGATCTCTATCATTATGTCATCCTCTATAAAGTTAAAGATGGATATTTTTTAGTAGGAGATCCAGCTAAAGGACTCATAAAAATGTCTTATGAAAGTTTTTCAAAGCAGTTTACAGGAATTATTATCATGATTGATCATGTAGGAATGCCAATTACTAAAAGAACGAATTATACTTTTCAAAATTTTTTAAAAGATCATTTTAAACAGCATTATCAAACAATCATTAAGATGATGATTAAAACCATTATTATTTCAATGCTTACAATGATTTTTTCTTATTATTATCAATTGATGATTGATTCTTTTTCAAAGTATCCAATCTATCAAATTGTTTTCATTTCTCTTGGCTTTACAGTGCTCTATGCCTTTAAACTTTTATTAGATTATTTAAGAAGACAACAAATTTTAGAATTAAGCAGAGAACTTAATCAAGAATATGCTTTAAAAACCATGCAAAATCTTATTTATCAAGATTATGATTACATGGATGGTTTAGAAAAAGGAACATTGTTATCAAGATCACAAAATTTATTTGAATTAAGTCAATATTTTATAGAATTTTATCATGTGATCTTTATTGATAGTATTTTAATGCTTTTCATTTTGATTTTTATTTTATCGATTCAATTCTTTTTGTTTTTGATTGTTTTATTGATGATGGTTATTATTTTTTTAGTATTTTATTTTTATAGTAAAAAACTACATATTGAAAATAAAAAAATATTAGAACAAAAAGAACATTTAAATGATGGCCTATTAGAATTTCAAGAAAACTATTTTCAAACAATTCAGTTTAAAGTTAAAAAAATGATGAAAAATAAACTAGGATATCTCTATGATACTTACTTTATGAATGTCTATCATCATGATGAAATGACCAATATTCATCAAGTTCAATTAGAAGCCTTGATTCAAATCATGATTATGGCTGTCTTATTATTGGCAATCATCATTTATAAAAAGCAACAAATGACCCTTGGAACAGTGATGCTTGTTTATTTATTACTTTCTTATATGATCAATCCTTTAACGAAAATATCAGTCTTTATTGCGATGCATGATGAATTACAAATTATTTTTGAAAGATATAAAGAAATGTTACCTGAAAAAAGAGAGAGGAAAAAGAAAATCAAAAAGATAAAAAGCATTGAATTAAAACATGTAAGTTTTAGTTATGGTTATACCCGACCCCTTTTTGATCACTTTCAATTAAAAATAGAACGTTCATTATTTATTCAAGGTAAAACAGGAAGTGGTAAATCAACACTTTTGAAACTTATCATGAATCAATTACAACCAACAAAAGGAGAAATTGTTATTAATGGAATCAATCTACAAGAACTTGATTTAAATAGTTATTATAGTCATATTAAATATTTAAATAAAACTCCCGTTTTTTATAAAGAATCATTAAGAACGAATATGATTTTTGATCGTTTGTTTTTAGAGGATAAAATGATAGAATTATTGCATTATTTTATGTTGGATGATTTAGTAAATGGTTTAGATTTGAAACTGGATGAACAGGGTGGTTTTTTATCGTCGGGACAAGGACAACTCGTGATGATTATTCGTGCACTATTAAGTGAACCCGATGTTTTGATTTTAGATGAAGCATTTAGTAATATAGATCAAGAAAGATTACAATTATTGATCAATTATCTAAATTTTCAAAAGATCATCGTGATTATTGTTTCTCATCAAATAAATATGATGAACTGCCAGTTTGACTGTGTTATAATTGATTCAGGAAAAATAGTGGGTGAGGAAGATTATGGAAATAGATTTAGCACTTAATAATGAAGTAGAAGATTTTAAAGAAGATTATGAAAGTATTTATTTAGAAATTATTAAAGAAGCATGTAAACAATTAGATATTCATGATGATTTAGAATTATCAGTTATTTTTGTAGATGATCAGCGTATTCATGAAATCAATAAGGAATATCGTAAAATTGATCGTAGTACAGATGTTATTAGTTTTGCTTTAGAAGATAGTGAACAATATTATATTGAAGGTATGCCAAGAGAAATAGGAGATATTTTTATTTCAATTGATCATGCTAAAATGCAAGCAGAAGAATATGGTCATTCATTTTATCGAGAAATGTGTTTTTTATTTACACATGGTTTATTACATTTACTTGGATTTGATCATATGAATGAAGAAGATGAAAAAGTGATGTTTTCAAGACAAAAAGAAATATTGAATGCTTTAAATATTGAAAGGAAATAATATGGATCAAAATAAATTAATCGATTTAGCTTGGAAAGCAAGAGAAAATGCGTATGTTCCTTATAGTCATTTTAAAGTAGGAGCTTGTATTGCTTTAAAAGATGGAACATTTGTTCAAGGATGTAATATTGAAAATGCTGCTTATGGGTCAACAATGTGTGCAGAAAGAAATGCTGTCTTTGGCGCTTATTGTAAAGGTTATCGCAAAGAAGATATTATTGGACTAGCAATTGTTGCTGATTGTAGTCCGATTGCTTCTCCATGTGGGGCATGTCGCCAAGTATTATCAGAACTTGTTGATTTAGAAATGCCCATCTTTCTAGCAAATAAAGAAAAAGTAGAAAAACATACAATTGGTGAATTATTACCAATGGTATTTATAGGAGAGAGTTTATGAGTTTTAAATCAGGATTTGTCAGTATTGTAGGACGTCCAAATGTTGGAAAGTCTACCTTATTAAATCAAATATTAAAAACAAAGCTTGCAATCATGTCAGATGTTGCTCAAACAACACGTAATACAATTCAAGGTATTTATACAGATAATGAAGCACAAATCATTTTTATGGATACACCAGGAATCCATAAACCTCAAGATGGTTTAGGAAACTTTATGAATACGACGGCTTTAAATAGTATTTATGGAGTGGATATGGTTTTATTTATTGCACCAGCAAATGAAACGATTGGTAGAGGAGATCGTTTTATTATTGAAAGATTAAAAGAAGCGGATGGACCGGTTTTCCTTTTACTTAATAAATGTGATCTTGTTTCTAAAGATGAAGTTATTAAAAAATTAACAGAATGGAAAGAACTTTTTGATTTTAAAGAAATCATTCCTATTTCAGCTTTAGAAGATCAAAATGTGGATACATTGATTTCTACAATTAAAACATATTTAAATGAAGGAATGATGTATTATCCAAAAGATCAAATGACAGATCATCCAGAAAGATTTGTAATGGCTGAATTTATTAGAGAAAAGATCCTTTATTTTACAAGAGAAGAAGTTCCTCATAGTGTTGCGATTGTTGTTGAAAGAATGGCAGAATTAGAGGATGGCAGCGTAGAAGTTATTGCGACAATTGTTGTTGATCGTAAATCTCAAAAGGGTATTTTGATTGGTAAACAAGGAAGTATGATCAAAAAAATTCGTCAAAATGCACAAAGAGAAATGAAACGTTTTTTACAAACAACAGTGCATTTGGAATTATTTGTTAAAGTTGAAAATAATTGGCGTAATAAACAAAAATATTTAAAAGAATTTGGTTATAACGAAGATGACTATTAAAAAAGAAGAAGTTGTTTCTTTAGGTATTGTTTTAAAGACGCATCCTTATAAAGAAAGTGATTCTTTAGTCACTGTGTATTTTAAAGATTATGGAAAAATGACTTTGATTGCTCGGGGTGTAAAAAAATTAAAAAGTAAAAATGCTTCGGCTTGTCAAAGTCTTACACTTTCAGAGTTTACTTTTATACCTAGAAATGGTTTATCAACGATGATTAAAGCAAGTTCGGTTGATTTTTATCGTTATATTAAAGAAAATCTTGAATTAGAAGCTTATGCAAGTTATTTTATGGAATTTGTTTTAAAGAATGAAGAAGATAATCAACCGGATTTAGAAATCTTTGATACTTTAAAAAAATCATTAGATGCTCTAAATCATGGTTATCCCTATCCATTGGTTTATCTATTATATAATGCATTTATTTTAAAAAGATGCGGGATGGCTTTACAAGTTGATGGCTGTGTAAGATGTTTAAGACAAGATCATATAGCAGGAATCAGTTTAGAAGATGGGGGCTTTGTCTGTCATGATTGTTTATCACTTCATGATAAACAATTAGATAAGGTAACATTAAAGGCTTTTCGTCATATTAATAAATTAACGATTGATTCTATTGATCAACTTAAAGTACCGGATGAATCTATTGATTTATTAATGGAAATTATGGATTATTATGTTGATGAGATGACGGGGATTTTATTTAAAACAAAGAAAATGATTCAAAGTCTTTCAAAAATATGACAAAAGTAGACACTTTTGTCTTTTTTTATAAACATATTTTGACTATAATAGAAACAAAAGTAAGGGGAGGATTTATAGATGGGACAATTTTTACCGATAAATAGAAAAGAAATGGAAGAAAGAGGATGGCAAGAGGTAGATTTTGTCTATATTTGTGGTGATGCTTATGTAGATCACCCTTCATTTGGAGCAGCTATTATTTGTCGTACATTAGAGGCAAATGGTTTTAAGGTTGCTTTTTTATCGCAACCAGATTGGCATAAGGTAGAAGAATTTAGGCAATTTGGGAAACCTCGCTTGGGTTTTTTAATTTCTTCAGGAAATATTGATTCAATGGTCAATCACTATACTGTTTCTAAAAAAAGAAGACATAAAGATTCTTATACATCAGGTGGTGAAGGTTTTAAAAGACCAGATAGGGCGGTTATTGTTTATAGTCAAATGGCAAGACAAGCATTTCCTGATGCTAATATTTTAATTGGAGGAATTGAAGCTTCTCTTAGACGTTTAGCTCATTATGATTATTGGAGTGATAAGGTTAGAAAATCGATTATTATTGATGCCAATGCAGATTTATTAATGTTTGGAATGGGAGAAAACAGTATTATTGAAGTTGCAGAAGCATTAGATAGTGGATTAGATATTAAATATTTAACGTATTTAGATGGAACAGTTTATAAAACAAAAAATATCGATGATTTAAATGAAGCTGATTATATAATGCTTCCTAGTTACGAAGAAATTACAACATCTAAAAGAAAATACGCTGAATCTTTCCAAAAACAATATTTAAATACCGATCATTATAATGCTAAAATCTTAGTTGAACCTTATCAAGGATGGTATGTAGTTCAAAATAAACCGAATAGACCACTTACCCAAAGAGAATTCGATAGAGCTTATGGTTATGATTACAATCGTGATTATCATCCAAGTTATAAACATGTTCCAGCTATTGATGAAGTTAAATTCTCACTTATTTCAAATAGAGGGTGTTTTGGATCATGTAATTTTTGTGCTTTAGCGTTCCATCAAGGAAGAATTATTCAAGCAAGAAGTCATGAATCAATTATTGCAGAAGCTAATAAAATGGTTTGGGATCCTGATTTTAAAGGATACATTCATGATGTTGGTGGACCAACAGCTAACTTTAGAGATACTGCTTGTGATAAACAAAAAACCAAAGGGGCTTGTCCTACAAAACAATGTTTATGGCCAGAACCTTGTAAAAATTTAAAAGTTGATCATGAAGATTATTTATCATTACTTACAAAATTAAGACAGCTTCCAAACGTTAAAAAAGTTTTCGTACGTTCAGGAATTCGTTATGATTATCTCATGTATGATAAAAATGATCATTTCTTTGAAGAACTTGTTCAACATCATATTTCAGGACAATTAAAAGTTGCCCCTGAACATATCAGTAATCATGCTTTAGACAAGATGGGCAAACCAAGACGTGGGCTTTACGAAAAATTTGTTGATAAATATTATCGTATTAATGAAAAATATAATAAAAAACAATTCTTAGTGCCTTATTTAATGTCCTCTCATCCAGGATGCCGTTTAGAAGATGCTATCGAACTGGCGGAATATTTAAGAGATATTCATCATCAACCAGAACAAGTACAAGATTTTTATCCAACACCAGGAACGCTTTCAACAACGATGTATTATACAGGGTTGGATCCTCGTGATATGACACCTGTTTATGTTCCAAAAGATCCTAAAGAAAAAGCGATGCAAAGAGCCTTGATTCAATATAAGAATCCTAAAAACTATGACCTTGTATATGAAGCCTTGATCAAAGCTAATCGAAAAGATTTGATTGGATTTGGTAAAAAATGCCTAATTAAACCACGTACCAAAAGGCAAAACTATAACAGATCTTATACAAGGGGGCATAAATGATGAAACTTACAGAAACGTATACCTCCTTAACACAAACACATATTAAATTTGATATTTATCAACCGAATGTGATATTAAGATATAAGGGAATCATTCAGCTTCATCATGGATTATGTGAACATTCAGACCGTTATCAAAAATTTGCGGAATATTTAAGTCATGAAGGTTTTATTGTAGTCGTGCCTGATTTTCCTGGGCATGGTACATCACTTTATCATTTTGAACAAGGCTATTTTGGAAGCGGAAATGCTCTTGATACTTTGATTGAAGATATGCAACGTTTAAGACATATTATCGCTAAAAGATATGAAGACCTTCCTTATTTTATGATTGGTGTTGATTTTGGTTCGCTTGTATTACTTAAATATGCCATGACGTATGGAGATTATATTAATGGAATGATTTTGCTTGGAACATGTCTGAAAAATAATTTTTATTATCGTATGAAAACGATTGTTGATTTAAATATTTTACTACATGGACCAATGTATCGTTCAAGAGTCATTAAAAGAGCGGTTGATTTATTTTTACAAAAAAATTTAAATAGTTGTTATAAAATGAGTAATCAAAAAGAAGTACAGCTTTATCAAGAAGATCCTTTAAGTGATTTTGTTTATACAAATCAAGCCTATCATGATATATTGGAATACATAAAATATGTAAGTGATGAAGATCATCTAAAACATATACCTGATTATTTACCTGTTTATTTATTATCAGGTGGTTTTGATAATCTTACTAAAAATGGAAAAGATACTATAAAACTTTATCAAATATTAAAAGGAAATGGTCTAAAAGATCTCCAATATAAGATTTATGATAATAAAAGACAAGATATTTTACATGATAATAATTATCGAGATGTCTATCATGATTTTATGCATTGGTTAGACGAAAGAACCTATATATAGTACCCTTATAGTTGGTTGACAAATATCCACTATAAGGGTATTTTATTTGTACGCGAAAAAAAGATAGAAGACTTGGAAAGCCAAGTCTTTATTCATTTATATCGTAAAAAAAGGAGAAAATTATGGCAACTAAAGATATGGATAAATTAGTAAATCATGCAAAATCAACTGGTTTTGTATATCAAGGTTCAGAAATCTATGATGGACTAGCAAATACATGGGATTTTGGACCATTAGGTGTTGAAATGAAAAACAATATTAAACGTTTATGGTGGAAAAGATTCATTCAAGAATCTCCTTATAACGTTGGTTTAGATTCAGCTATTTTCATGAATCCAAAGGTATGGGAAGCTTCAGGACATGTTGGTGGTTTCTCTGATCCATTAATTGATTGTAAAGAATGTAAAACAAGACATCGTGCAGATAAATTAATTGAAGCATATGATCCTTCTGTACATAGTGAAGGTTGGTCTAATGAACAAACAATGTCTTATATTAAAGAACATAATATTGTTTGTCCTAACTGTGGAAAAAGTAATTTCACTGATGTTAGACAATTTAAATTAATGTTTGAAACACATATGGGTGTTGTTGAAGATGATAAATCTGTTGTTTATTTACGTCCAGAAACTGCACAAGGAATCTTTGTAAACTTTAAAAATATTCAAAGAACTTCTCGTAAAAAAGTACCATTTGGTATTGGTCAAATTGGTAAATCATTCAGAAATGAAATTACACCAGGTAACTTTATTTTTAGAACAAGAGAATTTGAACAAATGGAATTAGAATTCTTCTGTAAACCAGATACTGATTTAGAATGGTTTGATTATTGGAAAGCTTATTGTAAAAAATTCTTATTAGACTTAGGATTAAAAGAAGAAAATTTAAAGTTCAGAGATCATGAAAAAGAAGAATTATCTTTCTATTCTAAGGCTACATGTGATGTTGAATATAAATTCCCATTTGGATGGGGTGAATTATGGGGTATTGCTGATCGTACTGATTATGACTTATCTCGTCATATGGAACATTCTAAAAAATCTTTAGAATATTTAGATCCTCAAACAAATGAAAAATATATTCCATATGTTATTGAACCATCTGTAGGGGCAGACCGTTTATTCTTATCTATTTTCTGTGATAGTTATCAAGAAGAAACATTAGAAAATGGAGATACAAGAACAGTGATGAAATTACATCCTGCCATTGCTCCATATAAAGTAGCAGTTTTACCACTTACTAAAAAACAAAGTGAAAAAGCTGAAGAAGTTTATGCAACACTTGCTAAACATTTCTCTGTTGAATTTGATGTTGCAGGTCAAATTGGTAAAAGATATCGTCGTCAAGATGCTATTGGAACACCATATTGTGTAACTGTTGATTTTGATACAATGGAAGATAATGCTGTTACTGTTCGTGATAGAGATACAATGGAACAAGTACGTTTACCAATTGATCAATTAGTAGATTATATTCAAGATAAAATTACTTTCTAATAAAGGAGATCATTATGCCAAGACTTTCAAATGAAAAAATCAATGAAATAAGACAAAGCGTTGATATCGTTGATGTTATTGGCAATTATCTTCCTTTAGAAAGAAGAGGACGTAATTATTTAGCAAGGTGCCCATTTCACAATGATGATCATCCATCAATGTCTGTTTCACCTGAAAAGCAGATCTATAGATGTTTTGTATGTTCACACGGTGGAAATGTGTTTACTTTCTTACAAGATTACTTAAAAATTTCCTTTATGGAAGCTGTCAAAATGGTGGCTCAAATGGGAAATGTTGATTTAGGTGATTTTACATTTTATGAAGAAAAACCACATGTAAATCAAGAATTAGAACCATACTATTTAATGCATGAAGAAGCAAATCGTATTTATAAACATTATTTAACGACGAAGCTTGCTTTAGAAGCAAATAGTTATTTAAGTCAAAGACATTTATCTAAAGATATTATTGACTATTTTGAAATTGGTTATGCACCGGAACAAAATATTTTATTAAAGGCTTTTGAAAAATCTGGTTTTTCAAGAATGCAAGCTTATGAATCAGGGCTTGTTATAGAATCTGAAGTAGGATACGATCGCTATTCCAATCGTATTATGTTTCCTTTACATAATAGTGAAGGACGTGTTGTTGGCTTTAGTGGTCGTATCTATCAAAAAAATCAAAAAGAATCTAAGTATATGAACTCTCCTGAATCTAAAATTTTTATTAAAGGAGAGACCTTATACAATTACCATCGTATAAAAAATGATGTTAGAAATGAAGGTAAAGTCATTATTCTAGAAGGTTTTATGGATGTAATAGCATTATATAAAGCGGGTATTAAAAATACTGTCGCAATTATGGGAACAGCTTTAACTTCACAACATTTAAAAATGTTAAAACGATTATCAAATGATATTGTTTTATGTCTTGATGGTGATCAAGCTGGAAAAAATGCGATGATCAAATGTGTGGATGCTTTAAATAATGAAGGATTTCATACATCAATCGTGGTTATTCCTGATGCAATGGATCCAGATGAATTTCTAGAAGCTAAAGGAAAAGATGAATTAATAGCACTCTTTAAAAATCCGATAAGTGCTGTTGAGTTTAAATTAAATTATTATTATGAACGTATCAATGTTGATAATTATGAAGATCGAAAAAATTATTTAGAATCCATGGTTAAAGTCATCATGCAATTGGATGATATTGTTGATCAAGATTATTATATTGGTCAACTTGAAAAAAAATCAGGATTTTCCAAAGAAACAATTCATCATTTAATGAGTCAACAAACTCTTGTAAAAAAACCAATACCTTTTAGACCAGTGACTTATGATCATGTTTCAAGATTGATTGATAAGTATCAAAAGGCTGAAAGAGATTTGTTATATTATATGATGCAGGATAAAAAGTATGCGATGCAATATGAAGCAAAAGCAGGCTATATGTATGATAAAGTTAATCGCTTAATTGCTTCCTATATTATTGATTATTATCGTCAGTACGTCATTTTAGAAGTTGCTGATTTGATTAATATGATTGATGATCAAGATATTGTTAAAAGAATTTTAGAAATATCATCTTTACATTTACCTCAATTAGAATCAAATCAAGCAATTGATGATTATATCAAAATAATACAAGAAAAACTTAAAATTGAACGAATTAAACAACTTGAACAGGAGCTATCACAAACATATGATCCTCGTCAACAAGCAAAAATTCTTCAAGAAATTATAGAATCAAAAGATAAGGAGTAAACTATGGCAAAGAAAAAAGTACAAGCAGTTTCATTTGATGATTTAAAAAAATTAGTTGTAAATGAAGCAAAAAACAATAACAATGTATTAACCCAAGAACAAATTGATGAATATTTAATGAATTATGATTTAAGTGATGAACTCGCAGAAGAATTACTTGAATATATTCAACAAAATCAAATTACTATTTCTGATGATGATTTAGATTCATTAGATGTAGATGATGATATGTTACTTGCAGGCGTTCCTGCAATGGATGATGATTTAGACCTTGATATAGATGATGCAGATGATACTCCTGATCTAGATTTTGATGGTGATTTCGATATGATGACAGGGGATACATTACATATGTATCAAGAACATGATGATGATAAAGAAAGCGAAAGCACTCAACTTGGAAGTAATGTTAAAATTAATGATCCTGTAAAAATGTATCTTAAAGAAATTGGGCGAGTTGAATTATTAAATCATGATCAAGAAATTGAATTAGCTAAAAGAATTCTTGAAGGAGATGAACAAGCTAAAAAAGAACTTGCTGCAGCAAACTTAAGATTAGTTGTTTCCATCGCTAAAAGATATGTTGGACGTGGAATGTTATTCTTAGATTTAATCCAAGAAGGAAACATGGGGTTAATTAAAGCAGTAGAAAAATTTGATTATACAAAAGGATTTAAATTCTCTACTTATGCGACTTGGTGGATTAGACAAGCAATTACACGTGCAATTGCCGATCAAGCCCGTACAATTCGTATTCCAGTACACATGGTAGAAACAATCAATAAATTAACACGTATTCAAAGACAATTAATTCAAGAATTAGGTAGAGAACCATCTGCTGAAGAAATTGCTGAAAAAATGGATGGTATGACACCTGAAAAAGTACGTGAAATTCAAAAAATTTCATTAGAACCCGTTTCATTAGAAACACCAATTGGTGAAGAAGATGATTCACATTTAGGTGATTTTATTGAAGATGAAGGAGCAATGTCTCCAGATGATTATGCTGCTAATGAATTATTAAAAGATGAATTGAATGATGTTTTATTAGAACTTACAGATCGTGAAGAAAAAGTATTAAGACTTCGTTTTGGTTTGGATGATGGAAGAACAAGAACTCTTGAAGAAGTTGGGCGTGAATTTAACGTTACACGTGAACGTATTCGTCAAATTGAAGCAAAAGCATTAAGAAAATTAAAACATCCATCTCGTTCTAAAAGATTAAAGGATTTCTTAGATCGTTAATGAAACTATCAAAAAGATTAGAATTACTTGCTTATTTGGTAGAAAAACATAAAAAAGGAAATATCTTGGCAGATATTGGAACAGATCATGCTTATTTGCCATGTTATTTAATTGAAAAAAATATTATAGATAAAGCTTATGCTTGTGATGTCGCAAAAGGTCCTTTTGCGGCGTCACTTTCTACTATTAGGCAATATCATTTCGAAGAAAATGTTGAAGCTTTATTAGGAGATGGATTAGATCCTATTCTTGATAAAGAAGTTGATATAGTAACGATTGCTGGAATGGGATCATTTCTAATTGTAGAAATATTAGAAAAAAATAAAGCGTATTTAAACAAAGTTAAACAATTCTATTTACAACCTAACGCTAATACGGATCATCTAAGAAAATACTTATTTAAAAATCATTTTAAAATTATTGATGAAAAGATGATTAAAGATGGTCATCATGTTTATGAAATGATGGTTGTAGAAAATACAAATCAAGATATTCAATATAATCAAGAAGATATGATGTTTGGTCCAGTTTTAAGAAAAAATAAAGATGAATTATTTATTCGTTATTGGCAAAAACAATATCAAACATATTTAAAGATTATGAAAGATTTGCCATCAAATCATCCAAGATATTTAGAATTAGAAAAACAAAAACAATTAATTGAAGGTGAACTTAATGAAAGCTTATGAAATTATGAATCATTTGGAGAAATATTTTCCTTTAAATCTTCAAATGGATTTTGATTGCTGTGGCCTACAAATTGGAAGTAGAGAAAAGGAAGTTAAAAAAGTTTATATTGCTTTAAACGCTGATAATGAAACATTACAAGCCTGTATTGAAAATAATTGTCAAATGTTAATTACACATCATCCTTTTTTATTAGAAAAAATAAAAAACCTGGATACATCTTTACATCAAGGAAAATTTATTGAAAGAGCTATTAAACATGGCATTGTTGTTTATAGCTTACATACATGTTTAGATAGAGGACAAAATGGGATTTCCATGAATGATTGGTTGATTCAAAAATTAGGTGTTCATGATGTTGCTTGTTATGATCATTATGAAGTAGGAAAGAAAGCTACTTTAAATCAAGCAATGGAAGGACAAGATTTTATAGAATATGTAAAAGATAAATTTCATTTGCAACATTTAAAATATAGTAAAAATACAAATAAAATGATACATACAATTGCTATTTGTGGGGGAAGTGCAGCAGACGACTTAGAAATTCTTACTGGTCAAGTAGATTGTTATATTACAGGTGATACTAAATATCGTCATGCTAAATATGCTATTGATCATGATTGTTTATTAATTGATCCGGGTCATCATTTAGAAGTTATAATTGAAGAAAAACTTCCTGAATTATTAGAAGATTTACCAATTCAAATACAAATTCACGAAAGTCTTGATTATTTTAAATATGAATAAAACTCTTGGGATGACTCAAGAGTTTTTTCATATTTGATAGGCTATAAGAAAGGAGCTTTATTATGAAATTACATTATCAAGGAAAATATAATTTAGATCCTGAAATATTACCGAAAATAAAACATCAACCCAATGCTGTAAAATTTAAAGAAGTCAGTTCGTCCAAAGAATTTGCTGTTATTGCTAATACAATAGGACTTGTATTAATGGTCATCTTATCTATTCCTATTCTTTTAGTATATAAAAATGATTTACTGCTTTATTTTGATGATGTGATGCTTGCTTTTATTTTTCCAATTTTAACAATGTTTCCTCATGAGCTTTTACATGCCCTTTGTTTTAAAGAAGACGTTTATCTTTATACAAATTTTAAACAAGGAATGGTTTTTGTTTTAGGAACTGAAACAATGAGTAAAAAAAGATTTATTTTTATGTCTCTTCTATCAAATTTAGTTTTTGGTTTTCTTCCTTACTGCTTATCTTTTCTAGGAACTAAATATTTGATGTTTGCTTTATAGGGAGTTATTGCTGTAGCGATGGGGGCAGGAGATTATTGTAATGTTTTCAATGCTCTTACACAAATGCCTAAAGGAGCTAGAACCTATTTATATCAGATGAATTCTTATTGGTATATACCTGAAAATAAATAAAAATAAGTTTCAAAAAATTAATTTATTTTATTTTATCTTTTTTTGTAACTCTTTTTTCATAAAATAATGAAAGAAAAAATATTTTTTAAGTGGATGTGCTTACATTGATTTTATGCATTGTTATCTTAAAAAAATAGGTTTATACTAAAAGATGTAGAGAGTAAAGGAAGGCAAGAATTATGAACAAAAACGAGATTATGTCAAAAACAAAAATTGTATGTACTATTGGGCCAGCTTCAGAAAGTAAAGAAATGCTTACTAAATTAGTAAAAGCTGGAATGAATGTCATGAGATTAAACTTTTCTCATGGAACTCATGAAGAACATGAAGAAAAAATCAATACTTTATTAGAAATTAATAAAGAATTATCGACAAATGTCGCTATTTTATTAGATACAAAAGGACCTGAAATTAGAACTGGTGATTTTGTTGGTGGAAAAACAACTTTTAAAAAAGGACAAACTTCAACTATTTGTGTAGAAGATATTGAAGGAACAAGTGAAAGATTTACAATTACTTATAAAGATTTATATAAAGATGTTAAACCAGGTGGTTTCATCTTAGTAAACGATGGTCAAGTTGAATTATTAGTTGATCATATTGAAGGAACAGATATTGTTTGTGTAGCAGCAAATGATGGAGAAGTAAAAAATAAACGTGGAATCAATGTTCCAGGAATTAAATTAGGATTTGATTATTTATCACCTAAAGATATTTCAGATTTAACATTTGGTGCAAATCAACCTTTTGACTATGTTGCTGCTTCATTCTGTCGTAGAGCACAAGATATTATTGATATTAAAAAATTATTAATTGAAAATGGTAGAAATGATATTCAAATTTTAGCGAAGATTGAAAATCAAGAAGGTGTTGAAAACGTTGATGAAATTCTTGATATTGCTGATGGTATCATGGTTGCTCGTGGTGACTTAGGTGTAGAAGTTCCTGCTGAAGATGTCCCACTTATTCAAAAATCAATTATTAAAAAATGTAAACAACGTGGTAAAATCGTTATTACTGCCACTCAAATGTTAGAAAGTATGCAACAAAATCCAAGACCAACACGTGCGGAAGTATCTGACGTGGCTAATGCGATTTATGATGGTACAGATGCAATTATGTTATCTGGTGAATCTGCAAGTGGATTATATCCTCAAGAAGCAGTTTTAATGATGTCAAAAATTGCTCATAAGATTGAATCTAGTTTAGATTATCAAAGCTTACAAAGACAAGCCATTCGTACAGCACCAGATGATACAAGCGAAGCTATTTGTATGTCTGTTGCAGAAATTGCTTATAAATTCAATGTAGCAGCAATTATTGCCTTTACAGAATCTGGATTTACAGCTCGTAAAATGGCTCGTTATCGTACAAAATCTCGTATTATTGCTGCAACTCCATCACTTAAAACTGTTAAAGCTTTAGCTTTAAACTGGGGTGTTAAAGCAGTACCTTGTAAACAATTAAATTCACGTATTTCAATGATTGATTATGCAAGTATTATTGCTAGAGAAAATGGTGTAAAACCTGGTCAAAAAATCTTAGTTACTGGTGGAACACCAGGAGTTAAAGGTGCAACAAGCTATTTAGAACTTGTAGAAGTTAAATAATATTCGAAATACACTCTTAAGAGTGTTTTTCTTTTCTAATTCATAAAGATGAAATAAATGGGTTATACTATATAATAGCAAAACAATGAAAAGAAAGAGAGATTTTATATGTGTACAGCAGCAACTTATCAAACAAAAGATTTTTATATGGGTAGAACTTTGGATTATGAATTTTCCTATGGTGAAAAAATAGCTATTATGCCGAGAAACTATCCTTTACAATATAGACATGGATCAAAAAATATTGAACATTATGCCATGATTGGTATGGCTCATGTATTAGATGAATATCCTTTATATTATGACGCTGTTAATGAAAAAGGTTTAGGAATGGCAGGATTAAATTTTGTCGGAAATGCTTGTTATCAAGAGGTTAAAGAAGGAGCAGTCAACGTTGCTCAATATGAATTCATTCCTTGGGTTTTAAGTCAATGTGCAACGCTTAAAGAAGCTAAACAACTTATTCAAACAATCAATTTAGTGAAGACACCTTATAACGAACATTTGCCAGCCGCATCATTACATTGGATCATTGCAGATCAAAGTGGATGTATAACTGTTGAATCAGTCGAAGAAGGATTAAAAATCTATGAAAATCCAGTCGGTGTTCTTGCAAACAATCCCTCATTTGATAAACAATTATTTAATTTAAATAATTATATGTCTTTATCACCTAAACAACCACAAAATTATTTTTCTAAACAATTAGATTTAAAATCTTATTCTAGAGGAATGGGAGCTCTTGGATTACCTGGTGATTTATCTTCAATGTCACGTTTTGTAAGAGTTGCATTTACTAAAATGAACGGACAATCAAAAGATAACGAAAGAGATAGTGTTAACCAATTTTTCCATATTTTAGGTTCTGTAGAACAACAAAGAGGATGTTGTGAAGTAGATGATGGAAAATATGAAATTACGATTTATACGTCATGTTGGAATAGTCAAAAGGGAATCTATTATTATACAACATATAATAGAAGACAAATTACTGCCGTTAATATGCATAAAGTAAATTTAGATGGTCAACATCTTACTAGTTACCCAATGCTAGATGATGAAGAATTTTATGAACAAAATTAGTATTTTTAAGATAGCGAAAGCTATCTTTTTTTATATTTAAATGTGATTAAAATCACATAATTTTCATATATTTCAAAGAAAACAAGTTAATTTTTTAATTTGTTGTAAACGCTTTCAATTTGAAAATAATAGGACTAAAATAGGGTTAAAGGGGATGGAAGTTATGAGTTTAAAATCATTTATTGGAGGCATACATCCAAAAGATCAAAAACAATATACAAAGGATTTACCTATTATTAAAATAAAAGCAAGTGATGAAGTTGTATTTCCTTTAAAACAACATATTGGTGCACCTTGTCAGCCAATTGTTAAAGTAAAAGATGAGATAAAAGTTGGGCAAGTTATTGCTTGTAGTGATGCTTTTGTTTCAAGTCCTATTATTTCTTCAGTTTCAGGTGTAGTAAAAAAAATAGAAGAAAGAATGGATGTCAGTGGGAAAATGCAAGAATCAATTGTTATTGCTAATGATGGATTATATCAAAAAGTTGAAAATAATAATAATAAACAAGAATTAACTTATGAAGAAAAAATTGAAAGAATTAAGGCAGCAGGTATAGTTGGTCTAGGAGGAGCAGGGTTTCCTACACATGTAAAATTATCTGTTAAAGATCCAAATCAAGTTCAATATTATATTGTTAATGGTGCGGAATGTGAACCCTATCTTACAAGTGATTATCGTTTGATGCTTGAAAAAACAGATGAACTAATAGCAGGAATTCATGTTTTATTAGAAATGTTTCCAAAAGCTCTTTGTTATATTGCCATTGAAGATAATAAAAAAAAGGCTATTCATTTATTAAAAGAAAAGTGTAAAGATGAAAAAAGAATTGCTGTGAAAGAACTAAAAACAAAATATCCTCAAGGTGGAGAAAGAATGCTTGTTAAGGTTTTAACAGGAAAGACATTAAATTCTAAAATGCTTCCTTTAGATGTAGGATGTATTGTTGATAATGTAGCAACAGTGATTGCTATTAATCAAGCGGTTCGTTATAATCAACCTTTAATTTCTAAAGTAATGACGATTTCGGGTGATGGAATAACACCTAGCAATATTGAAGTTCCTATAGGAACGAGTTTTAAACGGATCGTTGAACAATTAGGAGGTTTCAAATCTGAAGTTCAAAAACTTATTTGTGGAGGTCCAATGATGGGAAGCGCCCTTATTCATTTAGATATACCTGTAACTAAGACATCAAGTTCTTTACTTGCACTTGTACAAGATGAAGTATCCCTTTTTGAACCTTCTGCATGTATTCGTTGTGGTCGATGTAAAGACGTGTGTCCGAGTTTATTAGTTCCTCAAAAACTTTATCAAATAGCAACAAAAAATGATACAGAGGCCTTTATTTTAAATGGTGGAATGGAATGTATAGAATGTGGTTGTTGTAGCTATACATGTCCAGCAAAAAGAAATATGACACAGGCATTTAAGAAGATGAAATATTTAGTCTCTGTTAATAAAAGAAAGTAGGTGTTATTCATGAATCAATTACTACATGTTTCTGCTTCACCGCATATTAAAGATCGTGTTACAACATCTTCTATTATGTTAGATGTCATTATTGCTTTAATACCAGCTACTTTATTTGGAATTATTCAATTTAAAATAAATGCTTTATTGATTATTGTAACAACGATAACAACATGTGTTTTAGCAGAATATTTATATGAACGTTTTATGAAAAAAACAATTACCATCAAAGATCTATCAGCAGTTGTCACAGGATTTATTCTTGCTTTAAATTTACCATCAACAGTTCCTTTATGGCTTCCTGTTATTGGAGGTCTCTTTGCTATTATTGTGGTTAAACAATTTTATGGAGGATTAGGACAAAACTTTATGAATCCAGCGTTAGCTGCAAGATGTTTTTTATTGATTTCTTTTACTGGAAGAATGACAAATTTTGTATTTGACGGGATGACTTCATCAACGCCACTTGCAATTTTAAAAAATGGAGAAAGCTTTGATTTAATAAGGATGTTTATTGGAAATACTGCTGGAACAATTGGAGAAACTTCTGCAATTGCACTTTTAATAGGTGCAATGTATTTGATTGTTAAAAAAGTTATTAAAGTAACCATTCCTTTAACATATCTTTTAACATTTTCTATTTTTACATTGATTTTATCACCATGTCCTTTTGATGCTTATTATTTAGCTTGTGAGTTATGTGGTGGAGGTTTGATCTTTGGTGCCTTTTTCATGGCTACTGATTATGTAACAAGCCCAATGGATCAAAAAGGACAACTTATTTATGGTATTTTATTAGGTGTATTAACAGGATTATTTCGTTTTTTTGGAACAAGTGCAGAAGGTGTTTCTTATGCCATTATTATTTCTAATTTATTAGTACCATTAATTGATAAACTCACATTAAAAGGTGGTGTTGTCAAATGAAAAAAATAATAAAAGATATTTTAATTTTATGCGTGATTACTATTATTTGCGGAGGACTTCTTGGTTATGTTTATCAAATAACAAAGAATCCTATTCAACACCAATCACAACAAAGTAAGCAAGATGCTTATTTAAAAGTGATGAAAGAAGCAACTTCTTTTAAAGTTTATAAAGAAAATGATATCAAAAAATTATCTAAAAAGCTTAAAGGGGATTATGGTAAAAACGGTCTTGAAATAGAAAATGCTTTAAAAGCATATCATCAAAAACAAACTATCGGTTATATTATTCAAGTGATTGATCATGATGGTTTTGGTGGTGATATTGAAATCATTATTGGTATCAACCTTCAAAAAGAAATTACAGGAGTTGAAATTTTATCAATTGATGAAACAGTAGGACTTGGAATGAATGCTAAAAATGAAGAGTTTAGAAATCAGTATGTAGGGAAAAAAGTAGATCATTTCCAAGTCGTTAAAAATGGTAAACAAAATGAAGATGAAGTAGATTCTTTATCAGGAGCGACCATTACTTCTAAAGCAATGACAAATGGAATCAATGGAGCCTTAGATTTTTATGATTTATTGAAAGGAAGATGAAAATATGAAGAAATATTTAAAACCTTTATATAATGGAATCATTAAAGAAAATCCTACCTTTGTATTAATGCTTGGTATGTGCCCAACTCTTGCGGTTACAACCTCAGCAATGAATGGAATGGGAATGGGACTTACGACGATGGCGGTTTTAATTATGTCGAATTTTGTTATTTCAGCACTTAGAAATATTATTCCTAGTCGTATGCGTATTCCTGCTTATATTGTCATTGTTGCTTCTCTTGTTACAGTTGTACAATTATTATTACAAGGATATATTCCATCTTTATATGATACACTTGGTATTTATATTCCTTTAATTGTTGTCAATTGTATTATTTTAGGAAGAGCAGAAGCTTTTGCTTCTAAAAATAATCCACTTTTATCAATTATGGATGGTCTTGGTATGGGGCTTGGTTTTACTTTTGCTTTAACTTGTATAGGTTTAGTAAGAGAAATATTGGGTGCAGGAACATTCTTTTCAATGTCATTACCAATTTCATTTGAGCCAATAACGATTTTTGTGATGGCACCAGGAGCATTCTTTATACTTGCTTTGTTAACAGCTATTCAAAATAAATTAAAATTACCTAGTGCAACGAATGTTTCTCATTCATCTTTAAAGTGTGGGGGAGATTGTATGCATTGTCACGGTAATCAATGTCAAATAAATAAATCTTTGTTAAAGGAGGATCCTGAAAAATGAAAACACTTATTTTAACACTGATTAGTGTTTCTTTAGTTAATAATGTCGTTTTATCGCAGTTTTTAGGGTTATGTCCATTTTTAGGAGTTTCAAAACAAACCAAAACCGCAATGTCTATGGGTGGTGCAGTTATTTTTGTAATTACAATTGCGTCAGCTGTAACTCATTTATTGTATCGTTTACTTGTTTTGTTACATGTTGAATATTTAGAAACAGTCGCTTTTATTTTAATTATTGCAGCACTTGTTCAATTTGTAGAACTCTTTTTAAAAAAATATTTTCCACCTTTATATAATTCATTAGGTGTTTATTTACCTCTTATTACAACCAACTGTGCTGTTTTAGGTGTTGCTTTAACAAATGTACAAAATAATTATGATTTTGTAACAAGTGTTGTAGCTGGTTTTGGGACAGCTTTAGGATTTACAATTTCAATTACAATTTTAGCAGGAATAAGAGAAAGAATTGCCGATAATGATATTCCTCATGTTTTACAAGGCTCACCAATTGTTTTAATTACAGCAGGTTTGATGGCTATTGCCTTTATTGGCTTTTCAGGCTTGATTTAAGGAGGAAATACGATGAATACAGTCATTATTGCAGTTATTGTTGTTGGGAGTATAGGATTGTTTATTGGAATATTCCTTTCACTTGCCAGTGTTAAATTTAAAGTAGAAGTCAATGAAGATGAAGAAAAAATTAGAGCGGTTCTTCCTGGAAATAACTGTGGAGCTTGTGGTTATCCTGGATGTGATGGTCTTGCATGTGCAATTGCTAAAAAAGAAGCGCCAATCAATCAATGTCCTGTAGGTGGTAATGAAGTTGCTAAAAAAATAGGAGAAATTCTCCATTTAGAAGTAGAAGAGAATACACATTTAGTAGCTTATGTTAAATGTAAGGGAACGTGTGATAAAATACAAAGACAATATCAATACGATGGTATTCATGATTGTCTAAGTGCAGCCGTTGTCCCAGGAAGTGGCGATAAAAAGTGTCGTTTTGGTTGTATGGGTTATGGCAGTTGTGTAAAGGCTTGTGCTTTTGATGCCATTCATGTTATTGATGGTGTTGCTCAAGTTGATAAAGAAAAATGTAAATCATGTCAAAAATGTATGGATGCTTGTCCGCAGCATCTTATTGAAATGGTTCCTTATGAATCTTTATGTCATGTAAGATGTAATAGCCATGATAAAGGACCAGTAGTTAATAAAAACTGTAAGGCAGGATGTTTAGGGTGTATGATGTGTCAAAAAGTTTGTCCAACAGGAGCAATTACAGTTGAAAACTTTTTAGCACATATTGATTATTCTAAATGTGTTCATTGTGGTAAATGCAAAGAAAAATGTCCAAGAAAGATTATTGAATAAAAAGAAAAAGGACATTAGTCCTTATTTAAATAGTGCTTAAAGGCTTTACTATAACTTACTTGATTGTTTTCATCAATAAAACAACCAGAAACACCTTCAAGTGAGTTAAGTAATTCAAGTCCTTTTTCTTTTCCTAAAGAAAAACAAACCGTGCTCAAAGCATCTCCTTGAATTGATTTTTTAGAAATAATCGTTACTGAGCTTAAACCGTTTTCATAACTATAACCTGTTTTTGGATTTAAAATATGATGATATCTTTTAGAATCAATTTCAAAAAATCTTTGATAAGTTCCACTTGTAACAACAGATAAATCATTGATTTTTAAACTAAACAATGAATCAGATGTTTGTTGTGGGTTGGTAACTCCAATAATAAAAGGATTCTCTTGTTTTTTACCAACACATAAAATATTACCTCCTAAATTAATAAGGGCACTCTCGACATTTTCTTTAAGTAAATAGTTTTTGATTTGATCGGCGATGTATCCTTTTGCAATTGCCCCTAAATCAATCATTGTTTCTGTATTTAGAAAACGTATCTTATGATTTTCTAAAATAATATTTTTATAAGAAACATCGTGAAGATGGTGTTGAATCAACGGATCTTCAGGAAGTGTGTGCTTTTTAAAATCCCATAATGAAGAAATCGAACCAATGGTAATATCAAAGCTTCCTTTTGATAAATCACTATAATAAAGCCCTTGTTTAATCACTTTATAGAGATCATCAGATAATTCTTGAGCTTCTAATTTGTTGGAAGAATGATTGATTTTATAGAGTTCACTTTTTTTATTATTGGCAGAAAAGATACGCTCGTATTTCTTGCATAAATCAAAACAGTTATTTAAAATATTTTTAGAAGAAGAATCATAAAGGGTTATTTGGATAATTGTATCTAGACAAAATTCTTTATTAGAAAGAGGAGTTGTGTTTTTACAACCGCAAAGGATAAATGAAAAAATAAGTAATGAAAGTATTGATTTTTTCATAGGTAACCTCCTTTTTTTATATTATAGCATGGAGTAAGAAGATGAAAAATAAAACGTTAAGAAATGATTTGATTATTCTTGGCATTCTTGTTGTTTTGATAGGAGGACTTTTTCTTTTTAAATCAAAACAACAAGGAGCAAAAATTGTCATAAAAAGAAATGATCAAATTGAAGGTTATTATTCTTTAGATGATGATCAAATCATTAATATTGATAATGAAAATAAAATACAAATTAAAAATCATGAGGTTTTTATGATAAAAGCAACTTGTCCAGATCATTTATGTATTAAACAAGGGAAAATAAATAAAAAAGGGGCAACGATTGTTTGTTTGCCTCATCATTTAGTTGTGGAAGTGATTGAAGGAAATGAAGGAAAAGAAGATGGAAAAGTCTATTAAAAAATTATGCTATTTGGCTTTATTTTGTGCAATAGCAATTGTTTTAAGTTATATAGAATCATTAATACCTCTTTATTTAGGCGTTCCAGGAGCTAAATTAGGGCTTGCAAATGTCGTTACTTTGACATTACTTCTTTGTTTTGGCTTAAAAGAGGCTTTTATTGTCATGTTTTTAAGAATTTTGATTGTTTCTATGACTTTTACGAATTTCTATATGTTTTTATATAGTTTATCAGGAGGATTGCTTTCTTTAATAATCATGTATTTATTTTTAAAAACAAATTTATTTTCTGATATCATTATTTCCATTATGGGTGGTATTTTTCATAATGTAGGACAATTATTGGTAGCAATGCTTTTTTTTAGTTCAACAGTATTTATGTATTATTTACCGTATCTAATGCTTTTTGGTATACTATCGGGTATTGTAATAGGCATTTTAGGTGAAATCATTTATTTAAAAATAGGAAATCAATTAAAGAAAAGAGGTTAGAAGTATGTTTATTGTTCAAAAAATAGAAACAATGCAACGATTAAAAGAAAACTATTTCCAATCTTAGTAGCAAAAATACAAGAAGAAAAGATGAAAGAATGGGTTAAATGTTATACAAGTGATGTTTTAATTAATTGTTGTGTTTGTAAAAGATGACTTAAAATAGGTGATATTCAGCCAATAATTAGTAGCTGAAAATTTATAATTAATAGAAATTGTGTTAAAATACATATGTTAGATGGAGGAAAGTTATGAATACAGATTCAGTATTATCAACATTGCTAAGATATGTAAATGGACAATATAAAAAAGATACGAATTATGATATAGCACTTGCATTACTTACTCATTATAGTGTTATACCAGAAAAAACAATTAATGAGTTATCAGAATTATGTTTTGTATCACCAGCATCAATTTCACGTTTTGTTAAATTGATAGGATTTCATTCTTTTCAAGAATTTAAAAATGCTTGTTTAAATACACTTGATATATCTAAAACAGATTATTCTCCTCAAATTATAAAAGCTGATAAAAAAGATGTTAAAGAAATTTTTCAAAATTATACAAAACATGTTATTGATAATATTCAATTTACATATGATCATCTTGATTTTGAGCAACTAGATCATGTGTGTAAATATATCCATGATAGTTTAGAAGTTTTGGTGTTAGGTTTAGAGTTTTCAACATTACTAGCACAACATATACAAAATAGATTTGCTTTGATGAATAAATATATTACGGTAGCAATTTCCAATGATGAACAATTAGAAGCGGCGCATAATCTTAAAGAAAATAGTGTTGTGATTATTTTAAGTGTAGAGGGAGGTTATTTTTATAGACATAGTGAAGTTATTCAAATACTTCTTGAAAAAAATATTAAACTTATTGTTTTAACGATGAATAATCATAATAAGATGATTAATGAATTTATTGATAAAGAAGTCATTTTATGTAGCCAGGATAATACAAATACTGAATCTAGGATGTCATTATTATATAGTTTAGAAATTATTATCATGTATTATTGTATTTATTTTACATATTAATTCTTATTTTCAATATCTGAAAAACAGTGTGTATTTTTGAAAATCGCACTGTTTTTTTGACGACTTATTCTTTACATATTCTTGTTATACTAACGATAGACAAAGGCCAATGTCATATACATACAAGGAGAAGGAAAATGGAAAAATTAATATCAATTATTGAAAAGACACTTGTTCCAGTAGCTAATAAGCTATCTCAAAATAAATATTTGAGTGCGATTAGTGGTGGATGTATGTCTACATTAGGAATTATTATGGTAGGTGCCGTTTTTACAATTTTAACAAATATATCATGGCAACCTTATACAGATTTATTAGCTTCAACAGGATTAGATCAATTATTTACAGGAGTGCAAAATGTAACAACAAATTTATTAGCTGTTTATATGGCGTTTGCTGTTGGTTATAGAGGAGCAACTGTTTTTGAAAATAAAAAATATACTTTAACTTCAGGATTTTTATCTTTATTTGCATATATGTTACTTGTACCTTTAGATACAACAACATTAGCTGACTCAGGAATTAGTTTCTTTAATATTTCTTATTTAGGAACAAAAGGAGTTTTTGTGGCATTACTTGCAGGGCTTATTGTATCTAGATTGTTAGCGTTAATCACTGAAAAAAACATTGTTATTAAATTACCAGATTCTGTACCTGAAATGGTAAGTGAATCTTTATCATCATTATTAGCAGGAGTTATTATTACGATTGTTTTCTTAATTTTTAGAGCTTTATTTGCAGTGACACCTTATGGAAATGCAACAGATTGTATCTATACAATTATTCAAACACCATTACAATCATTAACTGGTAACTTGCCTGCATTCATCATTATTATTTTAATTGCACAATTATTATGGTTTTTTGGAATTCATGGTTCAATGACAGTATTACCAATTTTATTCCCAATTTGGTTAAGTTATATTGGTGATAATACAGCAGCAATGGCTGCAGGAAAAACAATTCCACATGTTTTAAATATTGGATTATGGGATTTAGCTAATTTAGGTGGATCAGGTGCAACAATTGGACTCGTTATTTTAATGTTCTTTAAAGCAAAAAGTAATCAATACAAATCATTTGGTAAATTAACATTGCCTTGTGGTATCTTTAGTGTTAATGAACCAGTTATCTTTGGTTTACCAGTTATTTTAAATCCAATTATGCTTATTCCATTTATTATTTGTCCTATTGTTTTAGTTTGCTTAGGATATGCTTTAATTCAATTTGGAATTGTAACAGCACCAATAGGAATTTTAGGTTTAGGATCAATGCCACCACTTATTTCTGGAATCATGCAAGGAAGTTTATCTTGGGGAATTTATCAATTAGTAGCTGTTGTTATTTCAATTATTATTTATTATCCATTCTTTAAAACAATTGACAATCAAGCATTAGCAAAGGAAAAAGGTGAACAAGGTGAATAACTTTTTATGGGGTGCTTCTACAAGTGGATTTCAAGTAGAAGGTGGTTATAACTTAGATGGAAAAGGATTATCAACAACAGATGTTCGACAAGTAAAAGAAGGTATTGCAGATTGCAAAGTAGCAAGTGACCATTATCATCATTTTAAAGAAGATATTCTTTTGATGAAAGAATTAGGTTTAAAAGCTTATCGCTTTTCATTCTGTTGGGCAAGAATTATGCCAGATGGGCATCATGTTAATCAAAAAGGATTGGATTTTTATGATCAAATTATTCATTTATGTTTAGAAAATCACATAGAACCTATTCCAACTCTCTATCATTTTGAAATGCCACAAGCATTAGTAGATGAATTTGGTGGTTGGAAAAACAGAAGATGCATTGATGCTTTTGTTGAATATGCGAGAATATGCTTTACAAAATGGAAAGGTATTGTTAATTATTGGGTAACGATTAATGAACAACTTATTGCTATGGCAGCAAGTGATTTAAATGGTAATCATGAAAGTGATAAAGTATTACAAACAAAAAATATGTATCAAATGTCTTATCATGCTTCTTTGGCAGAAAAAAAAGCTATGAAATTATTAAAAGAAATTGATCCAAAAGCTAAGATTGGTGTTGTTAATGCTGTACAAAATGTATATCCCTATAGTTCTTCACCAGAAGATGTTTTAGCAGCAATGGATGCGGAAGAACTTATGATGTATATGCTTTTAGATATGTCTGTAAAAGGAGAATATTCGTTTAGAGTTAAAAATATTTTAAAAAAAATGAATTGTTCTCCTGTTAAAGAAGATGGCGATGATGAGATTTTACATGCTGTTCAACCTGATTTTATAGGAATCAATTATTATTCATCTATTTGTGTAAAGGAAAATAAAACAGCAACTGTCAATTATCAATTACCACCATTTTTTAGAAGCTCTATGTTTGAAGTATGTCCAAATGAACATTTAAAGAAAACAAAATGGATGGCAAATGGTATAGATCCACTAGGAATAAGAAGTATTATTTATAAAATTTATAACCGATATTCTTTACCGATAATTATTACAGAAAATGGAATGGCTTATAGTGATGTATTAGAAAATAATCAAATACACGATGATTATCGAATTGACTATTTAAAATCTCATATTAAAGAAGTATTAATTGCGAAAGAAGAAGGGTATCCAATTTTTGGATACTGTCCATGGTCATTTATTGATGTGGTAAGTTCACATCAAGGATTTTCTAAAAGGTATGGTTTAGTGTATGTCAATAGAACAGATGAAGATGTAATGGATTGTAAACGTATTAAAAAGAATTCATTTTATTGGTATCAAAAGGTTATTGAAAGTAATGGTGAAAAATTATGATAGATTTAAAAAGTAAACCTTTTTATCTTAACGATCAACAAATTAGAAAAGTACAAAGTATTTTAGATTCTATGACACTTGATGAAAAAATAGGACAAGTATTTTGTCCTATTGGATCATCTTTTGAAGAAAAAGAAATTGTAGAATTTATTGAAAAATATAAACCAGGAGCGATGATGTATCGACCTCTGGAATCAACAAAAATTAAACAGATTCATGAAACAATTCAAAACTATAGTAAAATACCTTTAATGTTAGCTGCTAATTTGGAAAGTGGTGGAAATGGTATTTGCATAGATGGTACTTATTTTTCTAGACAAATGGGTGTTGCTGCGACGAATGATTTAAAACAAGCATATCATTTAGGCATGATTGCAGGAAAGGAAGCAAATGCGGTTTTATGTAATTGGTCGTTTGCTCCTATTGTAGATATTGACTTTAACTATTTAAATCCGATTACAAATATTAGAACTTATGGTTCTGATAAAGAAAAAGTAATTGCTTATGCTAAACAACAAATCAATGCCTTGAGAGAATATAGTGTTATCCCTTGTATCAAACACTTTCCTGGAGATGGTGTTGATATGCGTGATCAACATTTAGTAAGTAGTGTTAATGATTTAACGGTAAAGCAATGGGATGAAAGCTATGGAAATATTTATTCATCGTTTATTGATGAAGGAGTAGAAACTATTATGGTCGGTCATATGTTATTACCTCATTATGTTAAATATTTTAATCCGACAATTAAGGATGAAGATATTTTACCAGCAAGTTTATCAAAAGAAGTTTTAACGAATCTATTAAGAGAAAAACTTTCTTTTAATGGATTAATTGTAACGGATGCAACGGCGATGATTGGGTATAATGTTGCTTTACCTCGAAGTCAAGCAATTCCTTTAAGTATTGAAAATGGATGTGATATGATTCTTTTTAATAAAGATATCGATGAAGATTATACATTTATGAAAAAAGGTTTAGAAAATGGTCTCTTGTCATTGGAGAGATTAAATGAAGCAGTTCTTAGAATTTTGGCAACAAAGATGGCAAATGGTGTATTTGAAAATAAAAAACCATTAAATGAGATTGATGTAGTTGGTTGTAAAGAACATCAAGAACTTGCTTATCAATGTGCAAGCAAAGCAATTACTTTAGTTAAAAATAAGCAAGATATTTTACCGATAACACCTCAAAAGTATAAAAATATTCGCTTGTATCATTTAACAGATACCTCAAAGGGTGGTTTTAAAGAATCTGGAAGTCAAAAGAAAATAGAAGATTATTTAAATGATCTAGGATTTAATGTAGATGTTTATGATGAAAATCAACTTGATTTCCATGAAATTTTTGAAACAGGTGTTTCATATTTAAAAGATAAATATGATTTAGTTATTTATGTTGCTGATTTTGATACAGCAAGTAATTATACAGTAAGACGTGTTGAGTGGATTAAATTAATGGCTGCCAATGCTCCTTGGTTTGTACAAGATATACCAACGCTCTTTATTTCGCTTGCCAATCCATATCATTTATTAGATGTTCCAATGATTAAAACATATATCAATGGTTATAGTCATAATGATGTAGTTATTCAATCATTAGTTAATAAACTGGTAGGTAAAGAAAAGTTTGTAGGTGTGAGTCCAGTTGATGCATTTTGTGGAAAGTGGGATACCAAAAGATGATAGATACAATTATATTTGATTTAGATGGCGTGATTTGTTCAACAGATCATTATCATTACTTGGCTTGGAAGAAACTTAGTGATGAACTTCATATTTCATTTGATGAAAAAGATAATGAAAAATTAAGAGGAGTTTCACGTATGGAAAGCTTAGATATTATTTTAGAAAAAAGCAGTCAAACTTATTCTCAAGTAGAAAAAGAAGAATTTGCGAATAAAAAGAATACTTTATATCAACAATATCTTAAACAAATGACACCTAGTGATCTTTCTGTTGAAGTTAAAGAAACACTTGATCAATTAAGAAATAAAGGATATAGATTAGCAATCGGTTCATCAAGTAAAAATACGAAACTTATTTTAAAACAACTTGGTTTAGAAAATTATTTTGATGCTATTTGTGATGGAACAATGATACAATACTCTAAACCACATCCAGAAGTATTTATGAAAGCTGCTGATTTATTAGGAAAAAATTATAAGAACTGTTTAGTTGTGGAAGATGCTCTTGCGGGATGTATCGCAGCAAAGAGTGCTTCAATGCATGTTGCAGCTATTTCCAGTGCTTATGGAAGTCCTTATGCAGACTATCATTTAAATACTTTTAAGGATTTATTAGAAATAAATAATAAATAATAGATTTTCCAAAGATTCCTAGTCCAAAATACCTCCATAAATAGTTTAGGAAATTTTTGGGAAATATTAAGGATATGATGCTGATCATATTCTTTTTTGTTTTACTTATGAATTTGATATGTAATTGAAATTGTCTTTTTTATGATTCCTTTTAAAATAGAAATCAAAGGAATAAAAGAGATATGAAAGATTACTATCACTATTTTGTAAATAAGGGAAATCATCTAAATAAAAATAATATATTAAAACAAGAAGAATATCGCTTTAAAACATTTAATCAAAATACTGCACTTCAAATTATTCAACAAATCATAGAGGCTGCTAAAGCGTATGATAAACCTTTTGCATCAAGAATTGTTTATAGAGATAAAATCATTGCTGAATACAGTGAACTAGAAAATACGTCGTGGTTAAATCGAAAAGAAAAAGTTTGTTATGAAACGAAACATTCTTCGTATTATATCTTCTTAGATAATATGCAATTTCATCTTTACGATTATATGATTGATGATGAAAGTTATGGGATCTATGGAGGAAGTTTTCCTCTTTATGAAAATGATGAATTTGTTGGAACAATTACTTTTACGGGATTAAGACCACAGGAAGATCATGGAGTAATTATTCAAGTGTTAGAAAAGGTATTTCAAGAAAGAAATTGAAATATCTTTTTTTGTAACATATATAATGCTTTTTATATTTATCTCTTATTTTTAATTTGTTAGAATTAACTGATGGATAATGATGATATGAATCAATATAAAAAATTATTTGAACCAATCACTATTAGAAATATGACATTAGATAATCGATTAGTCATGGCACCAATGGGAACAAACTTTGGTGAACAAAATGGAGAGATGAGTTTTTTACATATGAATTATTATGAAAGACGTGCTAAAGGAGGCTATGGTCTTTTAATTGTAGAAAATGCTTGTGTGAAATATCCAGAAGGAAGTAATGGAACAACACAATTACGTATAGATGCCGATAATTATATACCTCGTCTTTATAAACTATGTGAAACCATTCATCAATATGGTACGAAAATAGCTATTCAATTAAACCATGCAGGAGCAAGTGCTATGGAAAGTCGTATTGGAATACAACCTGTTTCTGCGAGTGCAACTCCTAATAAAGCAGGAGGAGCGATTTCTCGTGCTTTAACAGTAGAAGAAATTTATAGTATTGCAGATGATTATGCAACAGCTGCTAAAAGACACAAACCATTGGTTTTGATGCAATAGAAATTCATGCGGGACATTCTTATTTGATTTCTTAATTTTTATCACCCCTTACCTTTGTTTTTGTTATAACGAATTCTATTTCTTTTGAAAAATGAGTTTTCATTTTATGAAAAAATGAAACCGAATACAATAAAATGAATATAATAAGTAAAGAACAAATAGGAGGAATTCAAATGGGATTTAAAGAAGGATTTTTTTGGGGTGGCGCAACAGCTGCTAACCAATATGAAGGTGGATATTTAAGTGGTGGTAAAGGTCTTGCTATTCAAGATGTCATCACTGGTGGAGATGGAAGAAATAATATTCCTAGACGTATGGCTTTAAAGCTTGCTGATGGATCAACAAAATTTATTGATCGTCGTGGAACTGAAGTACCTGATGGTGCTGTACCATATGTGGATGAAGATACATATTATCCAAGCCATGTGGCAACTGATTTCTATCATCATTATAAAGAAGATATTGCATTATTTGCAGAAATGGGATTTAAATCATTCCGTATGTCTATTAACTGGACAAGAATTTTCCCAAATGGGGATGAAAAAGAACCTAATGAAGAAGGTTTAAAATTCTATGATGATGTTTTTGATGAAATGTTAAAATATGGTATTGAACCACAAGTAACAATTGTACATTTTGATTTACCACTTCATTTAGCAACAGAATATGATGGTTGGTATAATAGAAAAACAATTGATTTCTATATGAATTATGTAGAAACAATTTTCAATCGTTATAAAAATAAAGTTAAATATTGGTTAACATTTAATGAAATCAATTTCTGTAAAGATTACACAAACTTAGGAATTACAGAAGCTTTATCTAGACCAGATAAAGTTGCACAAGCTGTTCATCATATGCTTGTTGCTGCAGCAAAAACAGTAATTCGTGGTCATGAAATCAATCCAGAATTTCAAATTGGGATGATGATCAATTATTCAGAAATTTATCCAGAAGATTGTAATCCAGAAAATATGTGGAAACGTATTACTGAAAAAAGATTACGTACATTCTATACAGATGTTCAAAATAAAGGATTCTATCCAGAATGGAAACTTATTGAATATAAAAATGCTGGTATTGAATTAAAAATGGAAGATGGAGATTTAGAAACATTAAAAGCTGGTACAGTAGATTATATTGGATTTTCTTACTATTCAACAAGTGTTGCTACTGTAAACGTAGATGCTAAAAGAACAGCTTCTAACTTAGAAAGTGCTGTTAAAAACCCTTATTTAAAAGCAAATGATTGGGGATGGCAAATTGATCCAGTTGGTCTTCGTATTGTATTAAATGAATTATGGGATCGTTATCATAAACCATTATGGATCGTAGAAAATGGTTTAGGAGCTATCGATACAGTGGAAGAAGATGGTTCAATTCATGATCCTTATCGTATTGATTATATGAGACAACATATCATTGAAATGAAAAAAGCAGTTGATGAAGATGGTGTTGATTTAATGGGATATATGCCTTGGGGATGTATTGATGTGGTTTCAGCAGGAACTGGTGAAATGAGAAAACGTTACGGATTTATCTATGTAGATATGGATGATGATGGAAATGGTGATTTGCACCGTGCACGTAAAGATTCTTTCTACTGGTATCAAAAAGTATGTCAGTCTAACGGAGAAGAATTATAAAAGAATTGCAAAATGCAATTCTTTTTTAATATTTTTCTTTTATTAATTGAAAGAATGATTTCATTTCATGAGAAAGCCATTTGTTTTTATGGCAGAGAAGTTGACGATAGACATCAATTTGGTAATCAGGAATATTAATTTGAATGATTGTTTTATTTTTTAAATCATTTTCTAAAATATATTTTGGTAAAAAACTGATATATTGATCAAGTTTCAATAGTTCTAAAAGTAAATCTGTATTTTTAGATTGGATAAAAGGCTTGATTTCTAAATTGTCTTCATGAAGCTTTTCTTCGAGAAGGCGACGATAACTGGCATTTTTTTCTGTTAAAATAATGGGATAAGTTAGGATATCTTGAATTGTTGGCTGTTTGATTTTACAGATTGGGTGATGACATGATGCTACAAAAGTAACTTCTTCTTTAGATTGATATATTTTTAGCCAATCTGTATCTAAAAGTTGTTTATCAACTAAGTATGCAAAATCAATATCGTTATTTTTAAGCATTTTTAAAAGTCCTTCAATTGTATCTGTTGTAATCGAAACAGATACATGAGGGTGGTATTGATGATATTTACAAATAAGCTGAGGAACTATGGAAGAACATAATGAATCAATAGTTCCAATTGTAAGATGACCATTAAGTTCTAATGAAGGATTAATGGCTTCTTTCGCACATGAAATATCATCAAGTATCTTCAAACAGTGCTGATAAAATGTTTTACCATGATTTGTAAGAGTAACCTTTTTACCTAAACGATCAAACAATTGTACACCAAGTTCTCTTTCAAGATTTTTGATATGAACGGTGATAGATCCTTGACAATAATCTAACTTTTTAGAAGCTTTTGAAAAACTACCTTGTTGAACAATTGTTGTAAATGAAATAAGTTCTTGTATTTCCATAAGAGTCTCCTATTAAAAAAATTAAACATATCTATTAAAATCATTTAATTTACTTGATAACACATTCATATTAAACTAGAGTTATCAATTAA
Organism: [Clostridium] ammoniilyticum; assembly: GCF_025566905.1. Taxonomy (NCBI): domain Bacteria; kingdom Bacillati; phylum Bacillota; class Erysipelotrichia; order Erysipelotrichales; family Coprobacillaceae; genus Faecalibacillus; species [Clostridium] ammoniilyticum. Next base: position 130,329 of record NZ_JAOQJR010000003.1, on the reverse strand, counting down.
TCAAGGAGTATTTATATGAAAAAGACAGAACAAAAATATCAAACATATGTTCAAATATTAAAAGAAGAATTGATTCCTGCTATGGGATGTACAGAACCGATTTCATTAGCGTATGGAGCAAGTCTTGCTAGAAAAGTGTTAAATCATCTACCTACAAAAATTGTTGTAGAAGCAAGTGGGAGTATTATAAAAAATGTAAAGAGTGTCATTGTTCCTCATACACATCATTTAAAAGGAATTAAAGCAGCTGTTTGTGCTGGAATCATAGGAGGCAATGATGATAAATATTTAGAAGTATTAAGTCAAATTGATGAAAAAACAAAGAAAGAAATTGATCAATATATAGAAAAAGTAGATTTTGAAGAACATTTTTTGGATAGTTCAAAAGTATTTGATTACATAATAACGGTTTGGAATAAAAAAGAGTATGTAAAAGTGAGAATAAGTGATTCTCATATGCATGTCGTTTGTATAGAAAAAAATGGAAAAATACTTCAAAAAGAGAAAAGTATTATAAAAAAGGAAAAAGCAGATCGCTCATTATTAGATATAAAAGATATTTATAACTTTATAACGACTGTCGATTTGATCGATATTCAAGAAATTTTAGAAAGACAACTAGATTATAATTATGCGATAGCTTGTGCAGGTTTAAATGATAATTATGGAGCTAATATTGGAAAAGTTCTTTTAAAATCTTTTGGCAATGATGTAAAAAATAAAGCGAAGGCTTATGCTGCAGCTGGTAGTGATGCGAGAATGAATGGTTGCGAATTGCCGGTTGTTATTAATTCGGGGAGTGGCAATCAAGGTATGACATGTTCTTTGCCTGTTATTATCTATGCTCAAGAATTAAAGGTTTCAAAAGAAAAAATGTTTAGAGCGTTAGCTCTATCTAACCTTGTGGCGATTCATGAAAAAAGTGGTATTGGAACTTTATCAGCTTACTGTGGGGCAGTAAGTGCCGCTACTGGAGCTGGTGCAGGAATTGCTTATTTATACGATGAAGATTATCAAGCTGTCATTCATACAATTGTTAATACACTTGCCAATGTTTCGGGGATAGTTTGTGATGGAGCCAAAGCTTCTTGTGCAGCAAAAATTGCTTCTAGTGTTGATGCGGCTATTTTAGGTTATCATATGTACAAAAATGGACAGGAATTTAAATCTGGAGATGGACTAGTGATGGAAAATGTTGAAGCAACAATTCAAAGTGTTGGACGATTAGGTAGAGAAGGAATGAGGGAAACGAATAAAGAAATTATAAAGATGATGATTCATGAATAATAATCAAAATGGAGTATTAATTTAACAATACTCCATCTTTCATTACATCAGTTTTATATTTTCCAACAGTATCATAAGTAGCAATAATTTGACGATTTGGATTAGTTAAACAGATTTTATCATCGTCAATTAGATCAAATGAGCCAATTCTGCTTCTTACTAAAGCTTCGCCAACATATCCGCCAACACCACCTAAACCAAAGATAGAAACTCGACTATTTTTTAATTTATCCATGGCTTCTTTTCCATATAATAATTGTGTTCTTGAAAATTGATTTAACATACTTCCTCCTTAAGATTCATTCTATGGGGATCAAAAAGTATGTAAGTCTAATGGAAAAGAATTATAAAGAGAGTTGCAAAAGCAAATCTCTTTTTTGTTTATAGAGTTGATTTTGTAAAAAAGAATGAGTTGTGCTATACTTTTTAATAGTTAAAGGAAGTCATGAATATGCAAAGTTTAAAGGAATTGATTCAAAAGGAAAGTAAAAAAATCACATTACTTATTATCTTTTTTTTAATGATTATTGTTACTTTTTTTAACTGTATAACAGCTAAAAAAGAAGCAAATTATACAGCACAAACGACTTTTTATCATATTGAACAAATTTTAAATGAAAATCAAAAAGATTTAAATAAACAAAAGAAAGAATATCGACAAACCTGTATTGATAATGCTCAAGCTGTTGCATATAGTCTTCAAGAAAATCCAGATGCTCTATATAATATTGATGAATTAAAGAAAATAGCACAGTATGTTGAAGTTGATGAAATTCATATTTTTAATAAGCAAGGTGTTATTATTTCTGGGACACATCCTGAATATTATGGTTATTCATTTGATTCAGGTAAACAACTAAGCTTTTTTAAACCATTACTTTCTAATCAAAATTTACAACTGACTCAAAAAATTATGGAAAATACTGCTTCTCATATAAAAATGCAATATTCTGCTTTATGGAGTGAGAATAAAGAATTTATTGTACAAGTAGGTATGAATCATGAAAATGCCTCTAAAGCAACTAAAAAGAATCAATTATCTTATTTATTTAAATTATTTAGAGTAAATAATGAAGCACAATATTATGCAATCAATTCTAAAAATCATAAGATTGTTGGTACAACACATCATCATATAGGAGATATAGCTTCTAGTATTGGATTGAAAGATACACAAATTAAAGAAGTAAAAAATGGTTTTTTTACTGAAATTGATGGACAATTATCCTATTGTGTTTCAAAGAAAATAAAAAATAATTATATTTATTGTATTATTCCTGTAAGAGTTCTTTTTAAGGAAGTACCTAAAAATTGTTTAGAAATGATCGTTTGTTTAATTATTATATCTATTTTATTTAGATTACTTATTATTAAGTATATTCGTGTTTATGTGATTGATAGTATAAATCAAATTAATCATCAATTATCTAAGATTTCTAAAGGTCAATTAGATGAGGAAGTATCGATTAATAATAGTTTAGAATTTCAAAAATTAAGTCATTATATTAATGAAATGAAACAAAGCTTATTAGTTAATAATAAAAAAATGGATTATATTTTAACCCAAACAAATCAACTTATTGGGTTCTATGAATATAATCAAAAATTAAATACATTGTATTTATCAGATGGGTTTAAAGAAATATTTTCTTTAAATTCACAACAATGCACACAATTTAAAGAAGATATTAATGATTTTATTGATTTTTTAAATAAAATAAATACACATCAAGTTGAAAAAGATATTTATTATCTTCCTCAAATGAAACATTATATACAAATAAATGATCGAAAAGATCAAGATAATACATTAGGCGTTATGATAGATATCACAACCTCTTATATAAAAAGAAAGAAAATAGAAATAGAAAGAGATGTCGATGAATTAACACAAATATATAATCGAAATGGTTTAAAAATAAAAATCAATAAGTTATTAGAAGATAAAAATATAGCTCAATATGCTTTGATATTTATAGATTTAGATGGCTTAAAACAAATAAATGATGTCTATGGACATTATTGTGGAGATCTTTATTTAAAACAAATGACAAATGTTTTAAAAACTATTTCGGGAGAAAAATGTTTGGTAGGACGCTTGGGTGGAGATGAATTTATTGCTTTTTTCCATCATTATGATTCAATGGAAAAATTAAATAATGATATTAATCAATTAAATGAAATAAGAGATCAAATCGTTTTATTAGCAGATGATCATAGTGTAAATTTAGCATTTTCATATGGTGTTTGTTATGGAACAGAAAGTACTGATTTACAAAGAATGATCGAGATTGCAGATTATAAGATGTATGAAAATAAACGTAAAAGAAAAGGAAGATAGATTAAGTATCTTCCATTTTAAATAGTTGTTAAATCTTTAACAACTTCACTTGCAATAATTAATCCTACAGTGGAAGGAACAAAGGCGTTACTTTCAGGAATATCTCTTCTAATTGTACATTTACGTTTTGTTCCTGGTGGGCATATACAATGTGTTCGGCAACTGATGGATAAATCATCAATTGGGCGAATTGGTTTTTCTTCAGAATAAACAACTTTTAATTTTTTAACATGTCTTTTTTTGAGCTCTCTACGCATGACTTTTGCTAGAGGACATACTTTTGTTTTATAAATATCTGTGATTTTAAATTGGGTAGGATCAACTTTATTTCCAGCTCCCATACTTGAAATAATGGGAATATTGTGTTCTTGAGCTTTTAAAACAAGTTCGATTTTTGCAGAAACTGTATCAACTGCATCTATAATATAATCATAATCTTCAAGTGCAAAATCAGTAGCATTTTCTGGTAAAAAGAAACATTGATGTGTTTGAATGTTGACTTTTGGGTTGATTTTTAACATTCTTTCTTTCATGACATCTGTTTTATATTGACCAACTGTATCAAATGTAGCGATGATTTGACGATTGAGATTTGTTAGACAAATTTTATCATCATCTATTAAATCAAAAGAGCCAATTCCACTTCTTACAAGCGCCTCGCCTACATAACCGCCGATACCACCTAGACCAAAAATGGCTACATGGCTATTTTGAAGTTTCTTCATAGCTTCTTTTCCATATAATAATTGTGCTCTTGAAAATTGGTTTAATATAGGTTCTTCTTAATCATAGTAAAACACTATGAAATATAGTAATCATTTATAGGATGAAGTCAATATTTTTTGTTGACTTTAAAAAAATATTTTTGTAGAATAACACTCGGCTTTAAATTAAATATTTGGTATCTATTGGAAACGCACACTCCTTGAGTGATAACGAACAACACAATTCATTATTATAAGGAGGTTTTTTTATGCCAAAAACAAAATTTCAAGAAATTATTTTTACAATTATGATGGTTTTCATGATGGTTTATTTTATGATTTGTTATAACATTGCCTTAAATGTAGGAGGTATGACAAATCAAGTATTCTTAGATGCTTTCCATGAATTAGTGATTATGGGACCCGTTGCTTTTATTTTAGATTTTTTCATTATTGGACATTTAGCTAAAAAGAAAGCATTTCAAGTTGTTGATTTAGAAAATGGTCATCCATTTCATTTAGTAATTGCGATTTCAGTGGTATCTATTATTTTAATGTGTCCATGTATGTCATTTGCAGCAACACTTTTATTTAAAAATGCAGGAAGTCAAATCATTGCTGTTTGGTTACAAACAACAGTTTTAAATTTCCCAATGGCATTTTTCTTACAATTATGTTTTGCTGGACCAATCGTAAGATTTGTCTTTGGAAAAATATTTAGAGAAAATAGGGCTTAGGCTCTATTTTTATTTTACAAAGAAAAATTCTTTCGCTAAAATAAAAGAGGATGAGGGGGGATTTACTTGAAATTAACAATGCTTGGAACAGGAAATGCACTTGTGACAAAGTGCTATAATACTTGTTTTGTCATTGAAAATGAAAATGATTATTTGATGGTTGATGCTGGTGGGGGCAATACAGTTTTAAATCAACTTGAAAAAGCAGGGATCAATTGGAAAGATGTAAAACATATTTTTGTCACACATAAACATATTGATCATTTATTAGGGATGATTTGGATGATTCGTTTGATTTGTCAAAATATGGCAGCTGGTAAATATGAAGGAGAAGCTTATATTTATGGTCATCAAGAAGTGATTGAGATGTTAGAAACGATTTCTCAAATGCTTTTACAAAGTAAGCAAACAAAATTTATTCATGACCGTTTACATCTTGTGGTTGTAAACGATGGTCAAACGAAAGAAATTATTGGTAAGAAAGTAACTTTCTTTGATATTCATTCAACGAAAGCTAAACAATTTGGTTTTATGATGGAACTTGATCAAGAAAGAAAATTAACATGTTGTGGGGATGAACCTTATAACGAAGAAAATGAAAAATATGCTTTAAAGAGTGATTATTTATTACATGAAGCTTTTTGTTTATATGATCAAGCAGATATTTTTCATCCTTATGAAAAACATCATTCAACAGTTAAAGATGCGTGTCAGCTTGCTGAAAAATTAAAAGTAAAAAATGTGGTTTTATATCACAGCGAAGATCAAAATATTGAAAATCGTAAAGAACTTTATACAAAAGAAGGAAAAGCTTATTTTAGTGGGAAGATTTATGTTCCTAATGATTTAGAAACAATAGAATTATAGAAAGGAGATTTTTATGCTCATTGTCAATCAAATAGAAAATACACATTTTTCAAAAACAGAGAAGGAAATTGTTGATTATATTATTGATCAAGGAATGAATATTGAAAAAATGTCTGCTAATGAAATAGCAAGGAATACGTTTACAAGCGCTCCTTTGCTTGTAAGAATTGCTAAGAAGTTAGGATATAGTGGTTTTAATGAATTTAAAAGTGCTTATTTAAAAGAACTTTCTTATATGTTAGAAGAAACAGATGTAGATGCTTCTATTCCTTTTTTATTAAGCGATGATTTGATGACAATTACAAAAAATCTTGCTTTATTAGAAAAAGAAACCATTCAAGATACACAGCAACTTAATCATCATGATGATCTACAAGAAGCGGTTCGCTTATTACAAAAAGCACAAGTTATTGATGTTTATGGTGTTCTCGATCATGTTTTACTAGCGAAACATTTTAAAACATTAATGATGTACATTGGTAAAGATGTTCAAGTCATTGATCAAGTAACGGGTCAAAAAAGAAGTGCCTGTCTTGCCGATGAGAGTCATTGTGCAATCATTATTTCTTATTCAGGACAAACAAGAGAAATGGTGGAAGTTGCAGAAATTTATCATAAAAGAAATATTCCATTTATTTCAATTACTTGTATGGCAGAAAATTCTATTTCAAGATTGGCGGATGTTCATTTGTATCTTTCTTCAAGAGAAATGTTACATATTAAAATAGGTGATTTTGCTTCAACAACCTCTTTAAAATATTTATTTGATATTTTATATGCAGGTGTCTTTTCGTATGATTATAAAAAGAATCTAGAAACGAAAATTGTAGTTGCTTCATATGTTGATGATCGTCAAAGTGAAGATGAATATATAAATGAAAAATAGGTCGAGTTGACCTATTTTTTTAAAGATTTATTTTTTAATTCATTGACATATTCCATTTGATGTTCAGCATTTTCATGAAGTTCTTTTTCCATTTCTTCAACAGTCGTATGTTTTACTTCTGCTGCTTCATCAGTTTTCCCATAAACCGCTTCATAAGCTTCTTTAGCGTTATGTTGTAATGCATGACGCATTTGATGTAATTCTTCTAATTTCTTTTCTTGTTCTTTGATTTCATCATCAACTGATTGATACATTTCTTCAATTGTTAATTGTTTTTTAGTGTCATCATCATGTTGGATGTCTTGACTGTCCTTAAAATATTTTTTTAAAGATTCTTTTGCTTGTTCATTAATTTCATTGATACTCATATTTTATTCCCTCTTTCTTAATACAAGTATATTATAGAATGAATGATAAAAAAGATAAAGCATTTAGATATCATTTTAAATCCCATTAACAAATTCCTAAAAATGTAAGAGCTTTAAATGTTAATATCATTAACATTGACATATTAGTTAGCTTATGCTAATTTACAATATGAGGGATTAAAATGACAACAGAAAAAATAAAAAGCTTATTATTAATGAATGAAAATAAAAAAATAACAGTCACATTACTAGCTAAAAAAATGAATGTTTCAAAAGCAACAATGTCAAGAATGATCAATACTTTTTATGAACAAGGATTAACTTTAGATAAAGGTAAATGTCAGCTTTCAAAAAAAGGACAAGAATATATTGAAAAAATTCAAGAAAAAATAAAGAATCTAACCTATTGGCTACAAGAAACAAGTCACCTAAATGAAGAAGAGGCTCGTCAAGAAGCTATCAAACTCTATACGACACTTAATGATGAAACCATTGAACGCATTTGTAGTCGTATTCATTTTAATAAAGTTTTTGATCAACTGGGAGACCTTGTAGAATTTTCAGGACATTATTTAGAACATCATTTAGAACCAGGTAAATATAATTTTTCTTTTACATTATTTCATTATAAAGATGCAAATGTTCATTCAATGGCTAATCGAGGTTTTGAGCATCCTGCCTATCTTTTAATTGAGCACCATCAAGGATTTCTTGTATTTCAACCAATTGAAATGAAAAAAGAATTATTAAAAGAAAGAATTACGATTTCTTCTAAATTAAAATCGATGAAATATCTTATTCAGAATAAGGAATGTGATTGTTTTGAAAAAAATGATTGTTTCTATATACCTATTACAGATTTAAATTTCTTTTATACAAAAGAAGAAAGATTGATGCAAACATCGCTTACGGTTAAATTAAAGGTTAATTTATTAAAAGGACATATGCCAGAAAATCTTGCCCTTTTAAAAATACTGTTTCATTGATGAAACACGAAAAAGTATTATAAAACATGAAAAAAACAGCATTTTGTTTCATTGGTGAAACAAATCAAATGCTTGTTTTTTTATTTTAAACAGATATGATGATAATAGTTAGGTATAACTAACTACAGGAGGAAACATGAAAATATTATTTATTATATTTGGAATTATATCATTTATTTTAGGAGCGATTGGTGTGGTTTTACCAATATTGCCAACGACCCCATTTTTACTTTTAAGTGCTTTTTTATTTTCAAAAAGTTCAGATAGATTTCATGAATATTTAATTCAAACAAAACTTTATCAAAAATATATCAATGAAATGGTCATTGAAAGAAAGACAACCAAAAAGAAAAGGAATCAGTCATTATTTACAGTAACACTTATTTTTTTGATTGCTGTAATGATTACACCTGTATGGATTGGAAAGATATGTTTATTGATGGTAATGAGTATTCATCATTTTATTATGTTAAAGAAAGTAGAGATTATTAATGAATAAAATAGATCAAAAAAGAGAAAATGAAAAAAGAATATTAAAGGTAATGATTGATATTTATCAAAGAAAACATCCTCAAGAAAGTAAGATGTGTGAAGATCTTTATAAGTACGCTTGTTTGCGTATTGATAAATGTCCTTTTATGGAAACTAAAACTTTTTGTAGTGGATGTAAAGTTCATTGTTATCAAAAAGAATATCGAAGCCAAGTAAAAAAAGTGATGCGCTTTTCTGGAAAATATATGCTTTTTTACCATCCACTTCTAACAATCAAACATGGATGGCTTTCACTTAAAGAAAGGAGAAGAAAAAATGTTTAATAAAAGATTATTAAAAACTTTTAAAGCGGAAATGAAAAATGTTTATGGGTTAGTTTTGATTCAATGGTTGGTTTTAGTTTGTCATATTCTACTGACATTTTTACATAGTTATGTTTTATCTTGTCTTTATCTAAAACAATCTTTTTCACTTGTTTTTTATTTATTAAGTGTGATTTGTTTATTTGCTTTAAAATGTTTTTTACAAACAACACAAAATAAACAAGCATTATCTTTAACTGAAACGATTAAAACAAAGTTAAGAAAAAGTGTTTTTGATAAGATATATCATCAAAAACAAACAACAGTTTTTAAAGAATCGACGCTTACTCAACTTACAAGTGAAGGTATTGATCAATTAGAAATTTATTTTTCTAAATATATACCACAATTCTTTTATGCCATGTTGGCACCACTTACTTTATTTATCGTTGTTGGTTTTATGTCTTTAAAAGTAGCGCTTATCTTGCTTTTATGTGTACCACTTATTCCTGTTTCTATTGTTGTTGTACAAAAAATAGCTAAAAGGTTATTAGCGAAATACTGGAATAGTTATACAGGATTAGCGGATTCTTTTTTAGAAAATTTACAAGGACTTACAACTTTAAAATATTATCAAAGTGATTTATATTATCAAGATAAAATGGATAGGGAAGCAGAAGATTTTAGAAAGAAAACCATGCGTGTTTTAATTATGCAACTGAATTCGATTAGTGTGATGGATCTAGTAGCTTATGGTGGTTTTGGTCTAGGAGTTGTTTTGGGTTTACAAGAATATTTAAATCAACATATTACTTTTATGATGTTTGTTTTTATTGTAATGATTTCTATTGAATTCTTTTTACCTTTAAGAATGTTAGGAAGTTATTTTCATATTGGACAAAATGGAAACGCGGCAGCAGATAAAATTTTTAAACTATTGGATAGCTTGGATGATATTCAAGAAAGTTATCAAGAATCGATTTCAACTTTATCTTTTGAACATGTAACTTTTGGCTATGATGAAAAAATTATTTTAAAAGATGTTTCATTTTCTTTATCCAAAGGAACATTTTTAACGATTGTAGGAGAATCGGGTTCAGGGAAAAGTACGATTGCTTCACTGCTAATGAATTTATATCCAATTCAAAAAGGTAAAATTCTTTATAATCAAGAAACAATATCAGAAACAATGACACTTTATCAAAAAATAACGTTGATCAAAGATGAAACATATATTTTAAAAGGGACAGTCTTTGATCATCTTGCAATGTCAGGATATATTGATGAAGAAAAAATGATGGCTGTTTTAAAAGAAGTAAAACTATTTGAGGTCTTTGAAAATCAAGGAGGATTAAAGTTTCAACTCAATGAAGGAGCTAAAAATCTATCAGGTGGACAAAGACAAAGATTAGCTCTTGCAAGAGCGTTATTGCGTGAAAGTGATGTTTATATTTTTGATGAAGCAACGAATAATGTTGATCGTGAAAGTGAAGAGATTATTTTAAAAATTATGAAACGTTTAGCTAAAGATAAAATTGTTATTTTTATTACACATCGCATGGCCCATTGTAAAGAAAGTCATCTTACTTTTGTAATGAAAGAGGGAAGATTGATTCAACAAGGAAGTTATGAGGAATTATTCAATCAAGCTAATTTATTTAGAGAGCTTGTGGAAAATCAAAAGAATTTAGAAAGGATTATTGAAAATGAAAGATAAGACAAAATTAATTATTTCTTTATTAAAATTAGTACGTCCTTTTTTAATGATTATGTTATTGGCAATTATTTTAGGTGTGTTAGGGCATTTAACAGCAACCTTTATTACCGTTTTTATCATTCTCACTTTTTGTAAAGTAATTTCCTTTTCACTTGCTGTTAAATTAATTATTCTTTGTGCATTTTCAAGAGGAATCTTACGATACATAGAACAAGCATGTAATCATTATATTGCCTTTAAAGTATTGGCCCATATTCGGCATTTAGTCTTTGAAAAATTAAGAGAACTGGCACCAGCTAAATTAGAAAATGAAGATAAAGGAAATATTATTGCAATGTTGACAAGTGATGTTGAACTCTTAGAAGTTTTCTTCGCTCATACTATTTCGCCAGTGATGATTGCCTTTATTTATAGTATAATTATGATTTGTTTTATAGATTCTTATCATTTTGTTTTTGGGATACTTGCTTTTGTTTGTTATGGTATCATGGGTATATTGATTCCATATATCACTTATAAAGTGAGTCAAAAAGAGGGAAGTAATTATCGTTTTTTACTTGCTAATTATAATACTTTTGTTTTGGAAACAGTCTTAGGAAAAAGAGAAATTATTCAATTTAGTCAACAAGAAACACGCTTTGAACAGATGATGGATTATCAAAATAATTTAACCCAAACACATCAAAAATTAATCAAACATCAAAGTTTTCAACAAATACTTTCTGATGGGCTGATTATTTTATCGATTGTTATTGCTATTTTATTGATCAAGAATCATGTTTCTAAAGAATTGTTGATTCCAATGATGGCTCTATCATCTTCTTTTGGACCAACGATTGCCCTAGCAAATCTCGCAAACAATTTGAATCAAGTATTTCCTTGTGCAAGACGTATTTTAAATCTATTAGATGAAGAACCATTACTTAAAGAAATTACAAATAAAAATACTACTTTAAATTTACCAATCGAAGTAAAAAATCTATCATTTCATTATCCAAATACGTCTACTGAAATTTTACATCAAATCAATTATACATTTGAATTTGGTAAAACCTATGGATTACTTGGTAAAAGTGGCTGTGGTAAATCAACTTTATTGAAATTATTGATGCGTATTTATCAAGGTGAGGGTGAGATTTTATTTGATCATGAATCCATTGAAAATATCAATAGTCACACTTTAAAAGAAAATATCAGCTATGTTGATCAAGAAACATTTTTATTTAAAGATACGTTATATCATAATATTACTTTATTAAATCCTGCTTATAGTCAAGAAGATGTAATAGAAGCTTGTAAACAAGCACAAATTCATGATTTTATTATGTCTTTACCACAAGGATATCAAACGATTTATGATGAAAATATTTCGGGTGGTCAAAAACAAAGAATTGGTCTAGCACGTGCCTTCTTAAGAAAAACACCGATTCTTTTATTAGATGAACCAACAAGTCGTATTGATAGTTTAAATGAAGCCGCATTATTAGAAAGTTTAAAACGAATAAAAGATGAAAAATTGATTATTATTGTTAGTCATCGAAAGTCATCTCTTGCTTTATGTGATGAAATTATTGAAATAGAGCAAGGAATGATAAAAAAATAGAAACGAAATAAAAAATTATTTATTTTTTTAGAAAATATCGTATAATGTAAAAAAGAATGGAGGATTTTAAGATGAAAGAATTTTTTAAAAGTAAAGAATTATGGACATTTGTAGGAGGAGCAGTTACTGCTGTTGTCACTTCAAAGTTCGCTAAAAGCAATAAAGCAAGAGAATTAGCTGTTAAAGGATTAGCTAGTGGAATGCAAGTAAAAGATAACGTAGAAGCAACTGTTACTTCTATTAAAGAAGATGCTCAAGATGTCTATGCTGAAGCAGTAGAAAAAAGTAAGGCACAATAATGATGAGTAATTTTAAAATAGTTCATGAAATCGATGGAAGATTACGTGTTCGTTTTGGACAATATGCTTTTACAAATGAACAAGCAACTATTTTAAAAAGCGATTTTTTAAAACTTGAATATGTAAGATATGTAGAAGCACATTATAAAAATGGAAGTCTTCTATTGGTTTTCGATGAAAATTATAAAAATGAAGTATTTGGTTATTTAAAAAGTTATGATTTAAGTACTTTACAAAATAGAGAAATTCCTAAAAATTGTTCTCAAAATTTACAAGTACTTGATCAAAGCTTTAAACATGAATTAATTAAAATTTTTGCTAAGAGATATGCTGTTAAGCTCTTTTTACCAAATGTTGTTGGTAAAGGAATTGCCATCTATAAAGCACTTGCTTATTTTAAAGCGGGGATTGCTTCACTTGGAAATAAACGTATTGATGTTCCAGTTTTAGATGCAACAAGTATTGGGATATCTTTATTACGCAAAGAATTTAATACAGCAAGCAATATTATGTTGATGCTTAAAATTTCTGAATTATTAGAAGATTACACACGTCAAAAAGTCACTTTACAATTAGGTGATAGCTTGATGAATAAATTTGATAAAGTTTGGATTTATAAAGATGAACAAGAACAAGAAATTGCGATGTCTGATTTAAAACAAGGACAAACTGTTATTGTTCAAACAGGAAGCATGGTTCCTATTGATGGGGAAATCATTGATGGTGAAGCCATGGTTAATGAATCAAGCTTTACAGGTGAACCATTAAGCAAACGTGTGACATTAAATGATACGGTTTATGCAGGAACGTTAATTGAAGAAGGAAAGATTTTTGTTAAAGTTAGAAACTTACAAGATGAAAGTCGTATTGCTAAAATTATTGATATGATTGATACCAATGAATCATTAAAAGCATCCATTCAATCAAAAGCAGAACATATGGCTGATGCCATTGTTCCCTATAGTTTCTTAGGATTCTTTGGTGTTTGGGCATTTACAAGAAATCTCACAAGAGCTACTGCTCTTTTATTGGTGGATTATTCTTGTGCGATTCGTTTATCAACATCAATTTCAGTGATTTCAGCAATGCAAGAAGCCTCAATGCATAATGTTTTAGTTAAAGGTGGAAAACATTTAGAAAGCATGAAGGATGCAAATGTGATTGTTTTTGATAAAACAGGAACTTTAACACATGCCAAACCTGTTGTACTAGATGTCGTTCCTTTACAAGATTATACAAGAGAAGAAGTTTTAAAAATTGCGGCTTGTCTAGAAGAACATTTCCCACATAGTGTGGCTAATGCCATCGTTCATCAAGCAGAAGTTGAAAACTTAAAACATCGTGAAGAACATGCGGAAGTAAAATATGTGATTGCTCATGGTATTTCGACAAGCTTAAATGGTGAAGATGTTATTATTGGAAGCAGTCATTTTGTCTTTGAAGATGAAGGTGTAGAAATGACACAAGAAATTAAAGATTTGATTTCTTCACTTGAAAGTAAAGGTTCAAGTTCCCTTATTTATCTAGCTATTGCTAAAAAGCTTGCAGGTATTATTAGTATTTATGATCCTTTAAAACCAGAAGCTAAAGAAGTTGTTCAAGAACTTCGTGATATTGGTTTTGATAAAGTCATTATGCTTACAGGGGATAGTCCTAACTGTGCAAAAGCAATTGCGAAACAATTAAATTTAGATGATTTTAGAGCAGGAGTTTTACCAGAAGATAAAGCAAGTTATATTGAAAGTTTAAAGAAAGAAGGAAATACCGTTGTGATGGTAGGAGATGGTATTAATGATACACCAGCCTTATCCATGGCAGATGTTTCGATTTCACTTCAAGATAGCTCAGATATTGCGCGTGAACTTGCAGATATTACACTTGTATCAAATTCATTAAATGATATCGTCGCTTTAAGAATGATTTCAGAAGGCTTATTTAAACGTATTCATAGTCAATATCGTTTGATTGTTGGTTTAAATACATCCTTTATTGTTTTAGGAGCATTAGGTTTACTTACACCACAAATGCTCGCCATGCTTCATAATGGAAGTACATTCTTAATTGCTTCAGGTTCAACACGTTCATTATTACATTAGAAACAGATATTTTCTGTTTCTTTTTCTTTTTATGAAAGTATGTTGAAGTTGTAAAAGCGCTTTATTATACTAATAGAAAAGGAGATAGATTATGGCAATTAAAGTAATAATTATGGATATTGATGGGACTTTAGTCAATGATGAAAAAGTCATTACACCACTTACTAAAGAAACCCTTTTAAAAGCACAAGATAAAGGGGTACGTTTGGTTTTAGCTTCAGGAAGACCAACAAGTGGATTATTAAAACTTGCTGAAGAATTGGATATGAGAAATCATCATGGTTTATTTGTATGTTTCAATGGTTCAAAAGTAGTTGATTGTCAAAGTCATGAGACACTTTATAATCATGCGATTTCAGTAGAAGATAGTAAAGCTGTCTTAGAACATTTAAAGAATTTTAAAGCAAGACCAATGTTTGATAAAGATGAATATATGTATGTTAATGATGTTTTTGATAATACAATTACATATAAAGGAAAACCATTTAATGTGATGCAATATGAATCAAGAGGAAATAACTACATCTTATGTGAAAAAAGAGATTTAGCAGCCTTTGTTGATTTTGAAATCAATAAAATTCTTACATTTGGTGATCCAGACTATTTACAAGCACATTATAAGGAAATGATGGAACCATTTAAAGATCGTTTAAACTGTATGTTTACATCTGATTTCTATTTTGAATATACTGCAAAAGGTGTTGATAAAGCCAAAGCTTTAGATAGTGTTTTAATTCCTATGGGTTATAAAAAAGAAGAAATGATGGCTTTTGGAGATGCTCAAAATGATAAATCAATGGTTGAATATGTTGGCTTAGGTGTGGCTATGGGAAATGCTTCAGATGAATTAAAAGCAGTAGCTAATGAAATTACAGATACAAATAATAATGATGGTATTGCCAAAGCCATTATGAAACATATTGAGTTATAAAAACGGAGAAATCCGTTTTTTTCTTTGAGATACTTGAAAAAAAAGGAAAGGGATAGTATTCTATAGTTAGTTAGATTAGGCTAACTATAGGAGGGGGATATTATGTTTTTATCAATCAAGGATCTTAAAAAAAGCTTTGGTGAAGATGAATATAAGACAGAAGTTTTAAAAGGTATTGATTTTGAAATAGAAAAAGGTGAAATTTGTGTTTTACTTGGGCCTTCAGGTTCTGGCAAATCAACACTGCTAAATATTATTGGAGGAATTGATCAACCAGATAGTGGCACAATTATGATTCAAGGGAAAACAATTTCAACATTAAAAGAAAAAGATCTAACAAATTATCGTCGTAATCATTTGGGATATGTTTTTCAAATGTATAATTTGATTTCACATTTAAATGTTGAACAAAATATTGATGTAGGAAAATATTTAAGTAAAAATCCATTAGATAAAGAAGAACTTTTACAAACACTTGGTTTAAAAGAACATCGTTATAAACAACCAAACCAATTATCTGGTGGTCAACAACAAAGAACTTCAATAGGACGTGCAATCATTAAAAATCCAGATTTATTGCTTTGTGATGAACCAACAGGGGCTTTAGATTATCATACATCAAAAGATATTTTACAATTGATTGAAGATGTTAATAAAAAATATGGTAATACAACTATTATTGTAACGCATAATGATGCAATTAAAGATATGGCTGATCGTGTGATTTATTTACATGACGGGCGTATTCGTGAAAATATTAAAAATACACATAAAATTCCAGCAAAGGATTTGAATTGGTAAAATGAAGAATCCATTATTTAAAAGATTACCATATATTTTAAAAGATGAAATTGCAAAATATTTAATTATATTTTTATTTATGGCAGGGTCTATTGGTCTTATTTCAGGATTTTTAGTGGCTGATGGCTCAATGATCAAGGCTTATAATGACAGTTTTGATAAATACAATATTGAAGATGGACATTTTCGTTTAAATGATTCTCTTTCAAAAGAAAATAAAAAGACTTTAGAAAAAGAAGGTGTCACAATTTATGATCTTAATTACATTGAAGAAGAAGTAGAATCTACAAGTACAATTCGTCTCTTTAAACCAAGAAATAAAGTCAATCAAGTATGTATTATGGATGGAAAACTTCCTCAAAGTAAAAATGAAATAGCAATTGACCGTATGTATGCCGATAATAATAATTACCAAGTAGGCCAAACCATCAAAGTAGGTAAAAAGAAGTTAAAAATTACGGGACTCGTCGCGTTATCAGATTATAGTGCTCTCTTTTCAAAAAACAGTGATTTAATGTTTGATGCTATTAAATTTGGAGTAGGAATTGTTTCTAATGAAGGATTTGAAAGCTTTAAAGATGCTAAAATCTACTATAACTATGCGTGGACATATAATGAAAAGGTTGATAATGAAGTTAATGCCAGCAATGATTTTTTAAACGTACTTGTTAAAAACGTTTCAGGAATTGATGATTATATTCCTCAATACGCTAACCAAGCCATCCATTTTACAGGTGATGATATGGGTGGAGATGAAGCAATGATGACAGTTTTACTTTATATCATTATTGGAATTCTTGCCTTTGTCTTTGCAATCACTACTAAAAATACTATTGAAAGTGAAGCACCAATGATTGGAACACTTCGCGCTATGGGATATACAAAAAAAGAAATGTTGATTCAATATATGACATTACCTATTCTTGTTTCTTTAGTTGCTTGTATTGTAGGAAATATTTTAGGATATACATATTTTAAAGATGTCATGGCCGGTATGTATTATGGAAGTTATAGCTTACCAACTTATGTAACGATTTGGTCTGGGGATGCTTTCATTAAAACGACAATCATTCCATTTATTATGATGGTTTTAATTAATTATGGTATTTTAATGAAATCTTTAAAATTATCACCTCTTAAATTTATGAAAAGAGATATTAAAAAAGTTAAAAAGAATAAAAAAACATTGGTATTGCATCGTTTGGGCTTCTTTTCTCAATTTAGATTAAGTGTTATTTTAAATAATTTATCAGGTTATATTACATTATTTGTGGGTGTTTTATTCGCAATTATTTTATTAATGTTTGGAATGGATATGCATCCTGTTCTCAATCATTATCAAGATATTGTTGTTAATAATATGACTGCTAAATATCAATATATTTTAAATACACCAGAATCAGTTGATACCACAGCCATTGAACAAGTTTTTCAAACGATTCCTCAAGAATTTAGAGATAGTTTCTTAAGTTTGATTGATGATCAATATGATGAAATGTATGATAACTATAAAACTAAAACCAAAGGGGCAGAAGCTTTTTCACTTTATTCATTAAAAACACTTCCAGAAAGTACAATAGAAGAAGATATTAGCCTCTATGGTTTACAAAATAATAGTCAATATATTCATATAAAATCATTACCAAAAAAGGGTGTTTATATTTCAAAAGATGTTGCTGATAAATATAATTTAAAAAAAGGAGATCGTATTTCTTTAAAAGAAAGCTATAAAGATTTACGTTATACTTTTGAAATTAAAGGTATTTATGATGCACCTGGTAGTATGGCACTTTATATGTCAAAGTCTTATTTTAATGAAGTTTTTAACTGTCAAGAAGGATACTTCAATGGTTATTTCTCTAATAAAAAAATAACAGATTTAAAAGATGACTATATCGCATCAACCATTACTCAAGATGATTTAACAAAAGTATCAAGACAATTAAATGTTTCAATGGGGAAAATGTTTTATCTGGTTGAAGGTTTTGCGATGATCATGTTTATCATGCTTATTTATCTTCTTACAAAGATGATTATTGAAAATAATAAAGTATCGATTTCCATGGTTAAAATTCTTGGATATACATCAAAAGAAATACAAAAAATGTATGTTCATGCCACAACGATTGTTATTATGATTTCAACGTTACTTTCTTTTGGAATAACAACATGGATCCTATCTTATGCTTTCAAAATTGTTTTTGAAAAATATGCAGGATGGCTTCCTTTCTATGTAGAAGGTAGTGTTTATATCAAGATGTTTATTATGACAGTTATTTCTTATTTGTTTGTCATGATGATTCAAATGAGAAAAATCAAGAAAATCCCAATGGATGAAGCGTTGAAGAATGTTGAATAAAAAAATAAGGCTCCGAAAGGAGCCTTATTCATTTTCTATGCGACTATCTTCAGTGATTTCTTCTACCCAATATCCATGAATACTGTCTCTTGCATCTTGGTAGAGTTTGTTGAAATGATAAATTTCTAAACACCAAATACCAATAGATATAAATATAATAATGGTTACTAATGTTTTAAAAATATATTTTTTATTAAGTTGCTTTATTATGTCATCGTTTTCTAAACTTTCAATATATGATCCAGCAACTTCATTAGGACTACCAAATTCATCTATGATATTTTGATAAGTACAATTAGGTTGAGTATTTGAAAATTCAATGATTTTTTGTGTTAGTAACTTTAGAAATTCTTTTTTATCTTTAGAATAAAAAGGAATAATTTTTTTAACATATTTTATATATTTTTTGATTTCTTTATTCATTTTTTACTCCTAATTTAAATACTTATTTTTCTTGTTTTTCTTTTGCTATTTTTTCTTTATATTCTTCAGCTGTATATGTTTTCATCTTTGTATGTTTTGCTTCATCAATCAATTGATTGATTCGATATCTTTCAAATCCCCAAACACTTATGCATAAAATAATTATGACAGAAATAAAAATATTTATAATTTTCTTTTTATTAAGTTTCTTTATAATTTCGTCACTATTTAAAGTTTCAATATAAGAACCAGCAACTTCATTAGGACTACCAAATTCATCTACGATATCTTGATAACTACAGGAGTCATGTTCATTAGAAAATTCAATGATTTTTTGTGTTAATAACTGTATAAATTCTTTTTTATCTTTTGAATGGATTGGAATAATTTTTTTAACGTATTTTATATATTTTTTTATATCGTTACTCATCTTTTTTGCCTTCACCATATGCAATGATTTCAAATACACCTTGCATATTCTTTCTAAATTCAATAATTGTTTGTTCTAAATATTCTTTTCCAATTGGTTCAATATGATAATAAACTCTGATTTTTTTATTAACGATCTCATCTCGACATGAAATATATTCTTTTTTTAATAAATTATGTACAACAGGATAAAGAGTACCTTCTTTAATATCTAATGAGCCATTGGAAATTTCTTTAATTAATTTTACTAATTCATATCCATAACAATCCTTTACTTTCAACAAACTTAAAACAAGCATATCAATATTAAAGAAACTGTTAGATTTTGCCATCTTTTATCACCCAAATTGATTATAACATATGAATTATTATAAACAAGATACTATTATAATAAAAGTATAATTGACATAATGGTAGAAAGACGTATAATGAAAGTAAGGAAAGCGCTTCCTTGATTCATAATATTATGGATGGAGGAAAAGAAAATGAAGAAACAATATGATGTTTGTCTTATTTATTTAAGCTATGTTTTTGAAATAATAGGTTTATTAGCATTTAAATACTTTGATAATTACATTTCTACCCATTGGATTACAATAGGAACGGATGGAAATCCCATTTATGGGGAAGTAGGCTTGCTTTATAATTTATCAGTTGTCATACATTATTTGTTTTATTTTATAATGTTTGTTTATTTTTTTATGATGATTAAAAAGGTTGTTTCTAAAGAATGTATTGATCTTAAAAGAAATACTTTTCTTTTATTTGGATTACTTGTAATTGATTTGGTTATGTATCATTTTTCAATTATGACAATGTTTCATTATTCAAGTGCCATAACTTTTATGTGCGTTGGTTTGATCATTAATATGGTTTTATATTTAAAATATCGTACGTATTTAATTAATAATTAAATGTTTGAGTGGTTTTAACAAGGAAGGGTGAAATAAAATGAAAGCAAAAATGATTTTATTACTGTTTGTTATGGGAGTAATATTAGGTGGATGTAGTGTAAAATCTAATAAGGATATTTTATTAGATGATACTAAAACAATCATAAAATATAGCCCTTATCAAAAAATGTTTATGGATTTGAATAGCAATTTTACAGAAGAAGATGTTAAAAAATATATGGGAGATCATCGATTGATAGGAGGCAGAAGTAGTTTAGGTGATTATTTTGAATATCACATATTTTTATCAAAAGATGACAATAAAAAAGCTTGTCAAGAATTTGTAGCAGTACGTTTTTTAAAAGATGGACAATTAGAAGGTTTTCGATATGTATCTCCAGAATTTGAAGGCTATGTATTTTATTATGCAAAAGGAGTGTTTTTAGAGTTTAATGATCAAAATGCAAAAGATTATTCAGGATATTATTATCGAAGTTTACCAAAAAAAGGAAATAAAAAAGGTTTAGAAATAGAATATAAAGATAATACAAAGAAAAGCACACCCTATTATCCTATTTCAAACGCCAAAGAAGCAATAAACTTTTTGATAGAAAAATAATATTTTAATAACCATTGTATTGTTGAAAAGTAAGTAAATATATAATAAAACCTTTTAAAAATTATAATAAGGAGAAAAATATGAAAAGAAATATTGGAAAATATGCTTTATGGGTTACTTTATTTTTAATAGCAGTAGTTGTATTTTGTCTTTCATTGATTTGGCTTTCTCTTGCCTGCATGTAAAGGAAAGGATGAAATTTTATGTTTTATTGGATAGCGATAGAAATTATTTTTCTTATACGTATTGTAGGACAAATTATACAATTGCTAAATAAGGAAAATAACTATGGATTGATCATTATTAGAATTTCTAATGTTTTAGGAATACTGTTGATTGCATTAGCTTTTATACAAAATCCAATTCATGAAATGAATAGAGTAAAAGATAAATATTGGGATTATTATCCAATATATCTTGTAACAGTATTTATTGATCTTATTTTAGAAGTTTTACTTCGACGTAGATTATATAAAAAGGAAGAAAAGTTATGAAAAAATTGATTATAAAAATATGTGCATTCATGATTTTGATAACACTTTTTACAGGATGTCATCCACAAAATAAATTATATTCATTTGAAACAAAGAAAATAGATGATCAAGTTATTTTGATTTTAAAAAATACTTCAAATAAACCAATTGATCTATCATTAAAAGATCAAAAAATTAAATGTTTACCGGTAAATAAAGAAACTGCTTTTATCTTTAAAAAAGAGGAATTTAAAGATACTTATTATGACGAAATAGAAGCAAAAGAAAGTACCCAATATCAAGAGTATAATAATTTTGATATCGATCGTATAACTGATATTTCTTTACAACAATTAAATGAATGCATTAAGAAAACAAAAAATGATAAAAAGAAATGTTATGGGGAAGCTATTGTTTTCTTTTATCAAAATAAAGACCTTGTAGATATCCAAAAACATGATTTTATTTTAAAAGGAAAAGAAAAAGTAATCGCTTTTGAAAGTTCAAAAATATGGGATGATACAAAGATAATAGAAAATATATATGAAAAAAATTAGTTTGAAATCAGAGGATTTTATAGAAATATGTAATGGTGTTGATTATTTAGATCAAGTAAAAGAATTAATTATAGAATATACAAAGCGTTTGGGACGTGATTTATCTTTTCAAAATATTGATGAAGAATTAGGAAATCCAGCAAAAAAATATACAGCTCCTGAAGGAGAAATTTTAGTAGCTGTAGAAGATGAAAAAGGTGATAGGAATGGTTGCCTATCATCGCCATTCAAAGAGTCACTGTGAAATGAAATGCTTGTATGTAAAACCAAAATATAGAGAAAATAAATTAGGTAAAAAGCTTGTTTTAGAAATTTTAGAGTATGCTAAAAAAGCAGGTTATATAGAAATGGTGTTGGATACGATTATTCCTTTACAATCAGCAATTCATCTTTATAAAAAGGTAGGATTTGTTGAACGTGAGGCGTATTATCATAATCCGATGGATGATGTTTTGTATTTTAAAAAGATACTTTAAGTTATTGGGCAACCAATAACTTTTTTCTCACAATTTTTTACTTTTTTCCCAAAACAGCATGTCATTTGGGAGAAAAGTAAAAAATGGGCAATTATTGAGTGATAAAAAAAAGAGAGGCAAAACCTCTCATAATTATTTTATGTTCTTTTTCCAATAGTGCTGTATTTGTTCGAGCTCTTCATAATTGATTCTTAAAATATGATCTTTAATTTGTTTGATGAAATTGTCTCTAGAATGAGGACTGCTAAAATAGAAGGGTCTACCCTGAATGTGATCACTATCTAAAATTTCTATCAACATTTTAGAATATTCTACTTTGTAGATTTTTTTAGGATGGTTATTTTGGTCACAATGAATCATGTCTTTAAAATATAATGTATTTTCCATATTTGTCACCTCTTTTGATTTATATTAACAAAGCGGGCATGTGTTTGATGAAATAAATAGGTGTTTAAAAGGTAAATATTTGGTGTTAAATAGAAATGAATAATAATAAAAGTTTATTGATGATAAAAATAGAATATTATATTTTGGGATAAATGTATGCTTTTTTAGACAATTTACGGATAAATGTCTAAAAAAGAGCACAATGAAATAAAATATATAGCATTTATCGACATAATACGATATAATTGTTTATTGTGAAGTACAATGTTTGTATTTTATTTAAGAATAAACGACCTAAGTTATTCAAAAAATACGGAGGTAAAATCATGGAAGATTCAAAAAAAATCAAGTGGTATGGTTTAGCTTTCATGGCGTTTTCTACTGTTTGGGGATTTGGAAACGTTTTAAATGGCTTTATCTACTTCAATGGTATCCAAGTAGTTTTTAGTTGGGTATTAATGTTCGCACTTTATTTTGTTCCTTACGCTTTAATGGTGGGAGAACTAGGGTCTGCGTTTAAAAATTCTGGTGGAGGAGTAAGTTCTTGGGTACATGAAACATTTGGTCCTAAACTTGCATACTATGCTGGATGGACATATTGGGCATGTCACGTTACTTATATTGCAAGTAAAGGTAGTGGAGGTTTAAAAGCATTAAGCTGGGCAATTTTTAGAAATGCTGAAGTTTATGATTCACTTCCAACATTATATGTGCAACTTGCTACACTTGCAGTATTCTTATTTTTCTGTTGGTTTGCTAGTAGAGGGTTAAACCCACTTAAACAATTAGCAACAGTTGCAGGAACAAGTATGTTCGTTATGTCAATCTTATATATCTTAATGATGTTTGCTGCACCAGCAATTAATCCAAATGGGGGATATTTATCATTAGATTTTAGTTTTGACAAAATTGTTCCACAATTTAATGTCAATTATTTTACATCACTTTCTATTTTGGTATTTGCAGTTGGTGGGTGTGAAAAAATTTCACCTTATGTAAATAAAGTAGAAAATCCTTCAAAAGGATTCCCAAAAGGGATGATTGCACTTGCAATCATGGTTATGGTATGTGCTATTTTAGGTACATTTGCTATGGGTATGATGTTTGATCCAACTGTAATCAATGCATCACCAGAATCATTTAATTCTTATGTATCAAATGGTGCTTACTGGTCATTCCAAAAATTAGGTCAATACTATCATATGGGAGATGCATTACTAATTATTTACGCATTATGTAATATGATTGGACAATTCTCAACATTAGTATTAAGTATTGATGCACCACTTAGAATGTTATTAGATAATGAAGATGCTAGACAATTTATTCCATCTAAATTATTAAAACAAAACAAATATGGTGCTTATGTTAATGGAATTAAAATGGTTGTGGCTTTATCTGGAAGTATTATTTTAATTCAAATCATTGGTGGAAAAGGGGCTGCTGGAGTATTAGCCCAATTAAATAAATTAAATTCAGTATGTATGCCAATGCGTTATGTTTGGGTATTTCTAGCTTATATTGGTTTAAGAAAAGCCTATGATAAGATCCCAGCTGATTATCGCTTTGTTAAGAGTCAACCAGTTGCTTTATTCTTTGGTGGTTGGTGTTTCTTTGTAACAGCTGCATGTTGTATCATGGGTGTATACTCAACTGATTTATTTACTTTAGTTTTAAATATTATTACGCCAATTGTATTAACAGCGTTAGGATTAATTTTACCAGCTATTGCTAAAAGAGAAAAAGCCAACGCTATTACAGAATAATTGTGATAAAATATAGAAGAGGTGTTAGAAAATGTATAGGGGAATTTCAGAAGAATTATTAGATTTTTTACAAAAAAGTCCTACAGCATTCCATGCTGTTGAAAACATTAAAAAAGAATTAAACAAAGATGGATTTGTTGAATTATTAGAGGGAAAACCTTGGAAAATGGCTCCAGGTGGAAAATATTATGTTACTCGTAATAATTCAAGTATTATTGCTTTAAAGGTCGGAAGCAATTTAGAAAATTATAGTTTTAATGTTGCTGCTTCACATAGTGATTGCCCAACTTTCAAATTAAAAGAAAATGCTGAATTAGAAGTAAAGGGTAAATACACACAATTAAATACAGAAGGTTATGGAGGAATGATTTGTTCAACTTGGTTTGATAAACCATTATCTATTGCTGGACGTTTATTAATTAAAGATGGAAATGAATTAAAAACACAATTAATTAATATTGATCGTGATTTAGTTTTAATTCCAAATATGGCTATTCATATGAACAGAGCGGTCAATGATGGTTATGCATATAATAAACAAATTGATATGCTTCCTTTATTTGGCGGGGCTGATTGTAAACCAGGTGACTTTATGAAACTCGTTGCTAAAGAAGCAGGAGTTCAAGTAGAAGATATTTATGGTAGTGATTTATATCTATATAATCGTACAGCGCCATCTATCTGGGGAGCTAACGATGAATTTATTTCAAGCCAACATTTAGATGATTTACAATGTGCTTTTACTTCATTAAAAGGATTCTTAGCTGGTGGAAATGATCAATCAATTGATGTATTAGCTTGCTTTGATAACGAAGAAGTTGGTTCAGGAACAAAACAAGGAGCTGCTTCAACACTTTTATATGATGTTTTAAAACGTGCTAACAGTGCACTTGGAAAAACAGAAGAAGATTTCTATTGTGCAATTGCTTCAAGTTTTATGTTATCTGCTGATAATGCACATGCAGTTCATCCACATCATCCACAAAAAACAGACGCAACAAACTGTGTTTATATGAATGAAGGAATTGTTGTAAAATCTCACGCAGGTCAAAAATATACAAGCGATGCGGTAAGTGTTGCAGTATTTAAAGATTTATGTAAAAAAGCCAATGTACCTGTACAATTCTTCGCAAATCGTTCAGATGAAGCGGGAGGAAGTACTTTAGGAAATATCGCAATGGCACAAGTTTCTATGAATAGTGTAGATATCGGTTTACCACAACTTGCAATGCACTCTACATATGAAACTGCTGGTATTAAAGATACTTATTATATGATTCAAGTCATGACAGAGTTCTTTAATAGTCATATTAGCGAAGTAAATAGTCATTCGTTAAAGGTAGATTAAGATGAAAGAAAAGAAGTATGATTTATATTTTGAAAATAGTGTTAAAGTAAAAAGTTTAAATGATGATTATTTTAAATGTTATCAAGAAATTGAAAAATGCTTGTTTAAAAAACGAAAAGATGTTTTAAAGACAAATATTTTACTTTCTGAAATTCTTGATCAAATGAAATCTTTTCAAGATCAAGGAAAAACAGTTCAACAAGTGATGACTAAAGGAAGTCAAGCATTTGTTGATCAAATAGATAGAAAAATAAATTACAAAGAAAAAATCAATCAATTAAAACAAAGAGATTCTAATAAATATGAAATGTCTGGAATATTACTTACCATGTGTATATATATTGTGCTTCTTTTTGTTAAAGAATTGGTAGGAAATCATTATTTAATTAATTATTATATTGATTTATTAGTAGCAGTCATTATGCTTGTTATAAGTGTTAAGCAGCTTTTAAATCAAAGACAATTGATTAAACGATATCAAGTTTCATTTCAACCTTTTATCATTGAAATAGTAAGTATTGTTATATCATTATTGATTTCAATCTTATTTTATAACAGTCCTTTTGATATCACTTTTGTTATTTTAGTTGTCGCATTTTTTACAAGTAAGAAAATGTATTCAAAATCCTTAAGCAATTAAGGATTTTTTCTTTGCATTCATTCAAATTTATAGTAAAGTATTAGAAGGTGATAAAAATGGAAAAAGAAATCATATTAGAAAACTTAGATGAAAATATTGTAAATGAAGCAACATTTTACAATCAACAAAATATACCGTCACAAATCTCTAAAGCACTTTATTTATATGGAAGTACCACAGATTATCAAGTACTTGGATTTGTTGATGCCAGCGATGATGGTAGTCAAGGAATGATTTTTACAGATCAAGGTGTTTATTTTTGTTTTAAAGAGCCTCATTCCTTTTTATATGAAGATATAGAAGAATTAGTACTAGTAAAAAAAGAAGAAGGTTTTGATTTTTATGCGAAAATCAAAACAAAAGCAAATACTTTTGTTTTTAAAAATAAATATTTAAATTTAAAAGGATTTATTGAATGTTTAAGTGAAATTTTAGAAATGCCTGTTCATTATGAAATGTCAGCTTATGAAAAAGTAGAATACTTTGTACCAATTGTTTTAAATGATTTAAAAGAAGATGTTTATGAAGATTTAGAACTTAACGAACAACACTTCCAACAAATTAAAGATATTGAACATGAATTAGAAATGGCAAAAGAACTTAAAGATTTAGATTATCAAGATGAATGTCGTTCTTTATGTCGTTATTGTTTAGATTTCTTTGAAAGTTTAGGATTGGATAGTGATGAAATTGATGCTTTAAATGAAGCACAAAGTTTCTTTGATCAACAAGATAGTCAAGAAAACCAGCAATTAGAAGGGGCTAAACGTTGGGTCGATGAAATGATGAGTAATTATCAAAATGGTGATACAGGAATGTATGATCAAATGAAATCAACGATGGAAAGTTTAGGTATTGATGAAGAAAGACTTAAGAATATGTCTAATGAAGAAGTTGATCAATATGTTAAAGAAATGTGTAAAAAATTTGGTATTTCACAAAGTTTGTTTGATAAATTAAAAGATAGATTTGGAAAATAGAGGGAATTAGAATGATTAAATTAGTTGTATTAGATGTTGATGGAACAAGTATTGATAGAGATAATCATTTTTATGATGATGATATTAAAGAAATTGATTTTTATAAAAAAAAGGGCATTGAATTTATGTTTGCTTCAGGTAGAGATATGAATATGATGCTTGATATGATTGAAAAGTCTCATGTAGATGGAGATTTGATTATTAATAATGGGACACAATATCGAAATATTGAAGGAACTAAAAATATTGTGCATCCAATGGATGAAGATGCTTTTAGAAAGATGATTCCTATTTTACAAAAACATAATTATCATATTTCTATTCATACAACAAAAGGAAAATATATTTTAACAGATTTTGAAAGTTATTGGGACTTACATGTTAAATTATTAATGAAAGGTCGTGAGGGCGTTACTTTAGAAGACCTTCCAAATACGACATTCTTTAGAAGATGGGGATATTTAAATGATTGTACGTCGGTTTCTTCAATTGATGAAATTTATCAACAAGGAGCACTTCCTTTAAAAGTAGATGCTAGACATTTAAATCCTGAAGAAGCAAAGGGCGTAAGAGAACTTTTAGATTGTATACCTCATTTAAACATTTCTTCATCATATGAAGATAATATTGAAATTACTTGTGATGATTATGATAAAGGAATTATGTTAAGAGAAGTTTTAAAATTAAAAGGATTGACTCTTGATGAAGTAGCAACTTTTGGAGATGGTTTAAATGATGTATGTATGTTAAAAGGATTTCCTTATAGTTTTACACCAGCTAATGGATGTAAGGAGGCTAAAGAAGCAGCAACCTATACACTTACTAAAACAGGTGGAAATGGTGCTATTCAAGAAGGACTTCATATTTTAAAAGATTTAGATTTGATTTAACTTTCAAAGTAAAAGCTTTGAAAGTTTTTCTTTTTTTAAAGAAAAACGTCAAAAAATTGTCTATATAATAATAGGAGGGATAAATTAAATGGACCAAGTACTAGAAATTACATCAAATGATCATATTATCATGCTCGATAAACTCTGTAAAAGAATATTAGGACATCCAGAAACTTTAGGAAGAATCACCAAAGGCTTTGTTAAAGAAGCTAAGGATGTCTCTTTAGAAGAAATCATTGAAATTATTAAAGGAAAGAAAGATCAGGAAGGAAATTATTATTTTCAACAACTCAATAATGTTATTGATATACCTCATCATTGAAAAGTAGAATTTGATTATTTCTGTTATATCAATCTGTCACAAGTTGATGGAACAATGAAAAGAATCTAACTGGATGTAGAAATACAAAATGTAGAGAATCCTGGCTATGCTTTGCTTACAAGAGGAAATGATTATCTTTCAAGAATAATTACCAGTCAAAATGGTAAAGAATAGGATTATCGAAATTATGATGGGATGAAAAAAGCCTATGTGATATGGATACTGCCACAGGCAGCTAAAAAAGGAGATGGACATGTCAATCGAATAAGTTCTAAATTAGAAAATATCAGTGGAAGTACTATTGAAAGGTTAGAAAGTTATGATAAAAGCGAACAGATTATGGTATACTTAAATAAAGATTATGATATCAAAGAGAAGTATGAGGGTAGTGATTGGATCAAGGCACCGTTAGTCATCTTTTTAAATAATACATATGATCTTTTGAAAAAGAAAGAGATCATGAAAGAATATGGATTTGAAGAAATAGAGAAGGAGGTTGAAAAGATGTGTGATTTAGGAAAAATGATAGCGAGAGAAAATATAGAAAAAGGATTAGTACAAGGACAAAAAAGAAAAATATTGAACTGATTACAGATTTGATGAATAGCTTAAGTATTTCATTTTCAAAAGCGGTTGAATTGTTAAAAGTTTCTAAAGATAAAGTTTTAGAAATAGAAAAATATTTTAAATCATAAAAAAATGGCAAAAAGTTAAATACTTTATGTCATTTTTATGAAGCTTTCTTTTTATAAGATAATATAAAGATTGTAGACATAACCATAATAAAACCTAATACATCCATTAATGTAAAAGGAGAATGTAACCATAAACACATGCAAATCGTTGCACTTAATGGTTCAACTGCAGCAATTAATGAAGCTCTCATAGGTCCAATAAGATTGACTCCTATAAGATACATTGAAAAAGCTAAAACAGTTCCGATAACAATAATTCCTACCATTGCTAAATAGCCATAGATATCTAAAGAAACAGAGATATTCCAAACACGGCCAATTATTCCTAATACGACGCCACCTATAATCATGGCATAGCCTGTAGGAATCAAACTGCCGTATTTATTCATGATATGTCGAGGAAGCAATGAATAAAATGAAGCAGCCAATCCTGCCATCACTCCCCAAAACAATCCTTCAAAAGATAAGATCATTTCATGAATATTTCCATGTGTTGCTAGGATGAAGGTTCCACCAAAAGCTAAAATAACACAAAGAAGTTCTTTTTTATAAGGAAGTCTTTTACAAACAAGACATGTATAGAACATAATAAAGATTGGATTCAAGTATTGTAGTATAGCTGCGGTTGAACTGTTTGAATAATAGATTGTTGTCATATAGGAATATTGACAAAACATTAATCCTAATAGTGCAAACAAAATAAGTTGAAAGACATCATTTTTATTATTCCAAATACTTAATGTCTTTTTTGTATCTTTGATAAAACAAACACTTAATAGAATGATTCCTGCAAAGATCATACGCAATGTTGTAAGCCACATTGTATTTAAATGATAAGTTTGAAATAGAAACTGTCCCATGGTTCCTGAAATACCCCAAAATGTACCACCTAATAATGTAATAATAATTCCTTTTTTCATAACCTCACCCCATGGATGACATTCTAACAAATATTGATTTAAAATACTATATTTGATACATTATTTATCTCTAATATGATAGAATATATTTGCTGGTGCTATAGCTTAGCTGGATAAAGCGTACGTCTCCGGAGCGTAAACGGGTGTTTAGCTAAAATGATTATAATTTCTACAAAAAATATATGGTACTTTAGCTCAGTTGGATAGAGTATGTGCCTCCGGAGCACAGGGTCATGGGTTCGAATCCCATAAGTACCGCCATTTTTATTGGTTTTTCTATTAAAAATAGGATGTTTGATAGGTATTATTACTTATTAAATATCCTTTTTTCTTTCTAATGAAGTTAAGAACTTTTTTTGATTTTTTTTCTAACAAAAATAGGACTTTTCTAACAAACTAGATAACATATTAGAAATTAAAAGGAACTAAGTAAACAATTTAATAAGCAAAGGAGATTCAAAATGGATCTCCTTTTTTCATATAAAGGAGGTGATGAACTTATGAATAATGTATTGCTTTATTTTGCTTTGAAGCATGATGGTGACTTTGAAAAAATATATAATGATATAAAAGCAAAAGTTCCTGTAGATGAAAATGAATTTATTAAATTAAAAAGAGGATTGAAAACAAAGTATGTAACAATTTTAGATAACAACTATCCTACAGTTTTGAAACAAATTGCATGTCCACCATTCGTTTTATTCTATGAGGGTAATATAAGACTTGCTAAAGATTTAGTGGTTGGAGATGCTTTTATATATTCTTCTTTTAATAATAAAAGGTATTTAAGCACAGTTGAACCATCAGCTGACAGAGGAAAATTCTGTTTTGACTATATCATTGCTTCTGAAAGTCATGATAATTTTTTTAAACTTAGAGAGCATGTAATGGATAAGAAAGTTCCATTAAAAGACTACAGTAAAAATACAAAACATAAACAACAAGAAAGATAGCATCTAAAAGTCATCATAGTAGATGGCTTTTTTACATAGCCAATCATTGATTGGCAAAAAAGAAAGGAGGTTAATTTAATGCTATATATAAAGATAGGAGTGATTACAAATGAGCAAAGTAATAGCAATTGCAAATCAAAAGGGTGGTGTAGGTAAAACAATGACATCTGTTAGTTTAAGTGCATGTCTTGCATTAAATAACAAAAAGGTATTGCTGTTAGATTTAGATCCACAAGGACATTCAACAAAAGCATTTGGATTTTATGACAGAACACAATATCCTTTATCTATGAAGGATGTTATTGTATCAGTTATTGAAGATATACCACTTGATAGAGAACAGCTAATACTTCACAGTAATGAAAATGTTGATATTGTTCCATCAAATATTTCTCTTGCAGGAATAAATTCTAAATTAGAAAGTGCTATGTGTAGAGAAACGGTATTGAAAAGATTTATTGATACCGTAAAAGATGATTATGATTATGTCATTATAGATACAAATCCGTCACTGGATAATCTACCTATTAATGCTCTTACTGCTTCAGATAAAGTTGTTATAACTGTACAAGCAGAGCCTTATGCTGTTGAAGGTATGGCTGACTTATTAAGATCAATTAATATGGTTAGAAGAAACCTTAACCATGATTTAAAAATTGAAGGTGTGTTGATTACAATGACAAATGAAAGAACCAATCTATCAAAGAAAATCACACACGAAGTTAGAGAAAATTTTGGAGGTCATATCAAGGTATTTGATACAACAATTCCAAGATGTACAAAGGCAGCAGAAAGTACAGGAATAGGAGAAAGTATATTTCAATATGATCCAAAAGGTGCAGCAACTAAAGCTTATGAAGCTTTTACAAAGGAGGTCATCTTAAATGCCGAAAAAGAGCATAAACGACATAAGAGTTCCTACGTACGATGATTTATTTACCAACGAAGAACAAAGACAGGAGGCAAAACTAGAAAAGATAATGGAAGTTCCTGTTGAAGATATTCAGGAGTTTAAAAATCATCCGTTTAGAGTTAGAAATGATGAACAAATGTCTGAACTTGTAAAAAGTGTTTCAGAAAATGGTATTTTAGTTCCTGTTCTTGTAAGACCACATCCAAATGGTCACGGATACGAAATGATTTCTGGTCATAGAAGAATGAATGCAGCAATGGTAAATGGTCAAGAAAAGATACAGGCTATTGTAAGAGAACTTACTGATGACCAAGCAACAATCATTATGGTTGATTCAAATATACAAAGGGAAAACATTTTACCAACTGAAAGAGGATTTGCTTACAAATTGAAATTAGATGCAATGAAACATCAAGGTAAAAGAAGTGATATAACTTCTACCCAAGTTGGGCAGAAGTTGAAAAATAAGTACTCAATTGAACAACTGGCAGAAGATGTTGGCAACACAAGGACACAGATTCAACGATTTATTCGTTTAACTGAATTAATTGAACCGTTGCGAGATATGGTCGATGGTTTAAGAAGTGATGGAAAAAAGATTGCATTTAATCCTGCTGTAGAACTTTCATATCTTTCAAAAGAAAATCAACAACTTGTTGTAAAAAATATAGAAGGACTTGATTTAACACCCTCACATGCTCAAACAATAAGAATGAAGGAGTTGTCAAGAGAAAATCGTCTAGATGAAAATGTTATTTATTCAATAATGACGGAAGAAAAAGCGAATCAGAAAGAAAAATTGTCGTTTAAAATGGAGGATATTAATGAATACTTTCCAAAAAACTATACGCCTAGAGAAAAAAGTGAAGTTATATTGAAACTTTTAAAAGGATGGTCAAAAAGAAGAAATAAAGATCAAGAAAGATGACAGTTACATATATAACTGTATTTTTTGTACATTTTATTTCAGCAGACTTAGTGAAGGGGGAGTCTGTTTTTTGTGGGGAAATGTGACTCGGTTTTCCCCTAAGAACCCCTTTCCTGTTATCTTACTGGGAAAAGTAATATTAGTATAGAAGAGAAAAATAAACAATTTTTATTTTATATATGTGAATAATTATATAAATTGACAATGAAAAAGCTTACATAGTAAAATTTAATAAAGATAAAATGGAGGTGAATTCTTGTGAGGTCTTTGAAAAAGTATATATATCCAACACTATCAGATAGAGTGTATGAGATATTGGGCGAAAATTATTTTTTGATTTTGTACCCAGTTTTGTTGTTTTTTATCATTGCTGAAAAATATCTTAATATAATATCCTTCGATGGTTTAGTTTATTTTACATTACTTTTGTTGAGACGAAAATTAGTTTATCTCGATTTTCATTTTAAGAAGATATCTATTATTTTTTGGACGATTACTCTGCTGTTATCTGGATTAAGTTTTTCTTTCTTCAAACAAGCAAATTACTTATACATGACGAAAGCATATGTAGAGTGTAATGTTTTGGAAACAAAAGAGTATTCGCTCGTTCGTCGAAATAAGGGATATACAACTTTTATGATGAAAAATCAGAATGATATTGGAGAAGATTTTAAAGTTATTGAAGATATTATTGGAAAAATAGATTCATATGAAGTTAATCAAGAAAATAGTTATCTAATAAGATTACAAAATAAAAAGGAAAAGATTGTCCGTTTTAATAATTATAATCAGTTTACATTATTTAGTTTAGATGTTGATTAAGAGAAAAGAAAGGAGAAAACTTATGATTAAAAAAATACTTATTGGAATTGTTACGGCTGGTATGATATTAACAACTATTCCAACAGTAAATGCGGAAGATGAAATTACATTAAATGAAGTGACTGATCAAATAATCGATATTTCAGATAAGTATAATTCAGCTGGTATTACATCGGGACAATTATTGAATTTAATTACACTAACTCAAACGGATGATGAATTATTAGATACTATATCATTAGATAAAAATAATTTATTCGATACATCTATACCAAAAAAAGTAAATATACAATCATCACGAAGTGGAGATTTGTATGATGGAAACCCACCTGCATCTAAAGGGGAACAAAAAGATCGAATGAAATATATTAGATCTGTATATGATAATGAATATAACGATGGAAATCATGATGAAAGCATATATATTTTGTATTTGTATACCTCTCATTATATTGAAAATATAAACTATGATAAGAGTTTTTCAGATGAAAAAAATTTCGGACATCCTGTATATGCAAATATTATTTCGCAAAATGATATAGATGCATATGAACAATTTTATAAAGCACAAGCAGGTGTCGCTATTTATAAAGCATTTAGAACTTATACAATCGGAATAAAGAATTTTATTGAAAATGGTGCTAATTATACACTTATGAATGAATTGCTTGGATCAATAAAAGAAAATATGGATGATGAGTATTCAAAATATATAACAGCTCTTGATGCAGCTGGAATAACAAATAGTACTGATATTTTAGCAACAAGTGCCAAAATGTATAATGCATTTACTGGTGCTTTAGATAATGGAAAAACAAAAGAAGAAGAAATAATAGATTATATGAACAGCCAATTGGAACCTGGATTACAAGGGATGGTTTCTAGTACGTATTTCGGATTTGTGAAAAATATATTAGATAAATTAAGTGGTTCAGGAGCAGCAACTGGATTATTTTCTTCAGTTTTATCTGGAGTTGTTTACTATTTTGATACACTTGCAAATGTAATACCTACTTTGTCGCTTGCAGGCTTGTATTATTCTTATCAAATGAGGAAAGCAGAAAGATTAGGTATCTACTATGGATTAAAACCAAGACCATAAAATGAAATAATTTAATAGTTAACATCAAAACTAAATGTTTTAAAAGGCCTATAGCAATGACTATAGGTCTTTTTTTGAAGGAAGGTGGATATTATGAAGGAAGTAATAATTATTATTGTTTCAATGCAAATTGGTGCACTAATAGGTGTTTTCACAATGTGCTTTTTACAAATTAATAAAGGAAATAGTAAATTTGATAATAAGTAAACAGAAGTCTAAACTGTATATGAAATAAATAATGATGAATAAAAGGAGATGAAGAAAGTATGAAAAAAAGCAGTATTATAGCTATTGGATTATCTACACTGTTGGTTGTTTGTAATGCACTACCAATGAACAACCATGTAGAAAGTAAAAAAGAAGAAGTTATTTCACAAAAAGAGGCATCAAAAAAGAAAATAAAGAAAAAGGATGTATCTAAAGATGAAACCGATGAAAGTGATGAAACTGTAAATGATACTTCCAAACAAACAGCAGAAGAAAATACGATTCAGGAAGAACAAGAATCTGTAAAAAGTGATGTGCAAACTCAAGAGAAAACGAGTAATCAAAATACTCATGAAAATAAAATACAAAAGAAAGTTGAAATAAAACAAACACCAGCACAACCTGTTGAAAGCAATCAGTCTTCTGTAACACCAAGTCAGCCAACATCAAATGGAAATACTACTAATGCACAACAAACTCAAAAGGAAGAACAAACAAAAATTTTAAGAGTGACATATTGGGTTAAATGTGATTGTGGAAAAGAACTGACACATTCAATAGATTATAAAGATTACGAGTCTTACTATAATAGCAACGATTACTCAGTAAAGATTTTAATTAACCAATTATTAGATGAAGGGCATTGTGCTGGAAATGAAGAAGTATGTGGTGCTTCTCATTATCGATATGGTACAAATGAAAATTGGATAAAAGGTTAAGTGAAATTTTACGAAGTATATTACGTTGAATATGACGTAAAATAATAGTATAATGACTTTAATAAAAGGAGGAGAGAATATGCCAAATATAAAACCTATCTCTGATTTAAGAAATTACAGCGCAGTACTTGAAGATGTTACTGTTGGTTCTCCTGTTTATTTAACAAAAAATGGCCATGGTTGTTATACTATTATGGATATAAATGAACAAGAAGAAATGTCAAGAAAGGCGAGAAAGTATGACAAGATGGTAGCAGAACTAGAAGTAATGAAAATGTTAAATGAAGGCTTAGCTTCAGCAAATGAAGAAGGCTGGATTGATGAAGATTCAATGAGATCACATTTTAAGGAAAGATTTGAAAATGAATAAGATACACTATTCACCAAAGTCACAACGAGATCTTGATGAAATTTATGATTATATTAAATATAAATTATGTAGTCCAATAGCTGCAAAGAATACAGTATCAGGAATTTTAGATAAGATAGAAAATCTAAAGAGTCATTCAGATATTGGAAATATATGGTATCTTGAAAATGATGTAAACAGTGGATACAGATATGTTCATTATAAAAACTATGTTGTCTTTTACATGGTAAAGAATGATGATGTCTATATCGTAAGAATACTTCATAGACTTCAAAATTATGTAAGTCAATTATTTTTGTAGAAATTAGATTGATAAGTAAATCATTATCAAATTATGTAGAAACATGATAGAATTAAATACGGATAAAGAATAAGTAAATAGTTTATCATAGACAATTACTGAAAATTCAAAATATTACCAACAAATTTTTATAAAAATCTCTCATTCTTTATCCATTTAATATTATAAGCAGGCAGGTCGATATGATCTGTCTTTTTTTGTTGGAGGAATATATGTATTTAAATAAATGGGTATTCAAGCCATAGGACAATCGAAAGATTGTCCTTTTTGCATTTAATAAACAAAAGAAGTAGAGCAATGTTTGAAACTTGCATTGCAAACAATAAATAACAGGAGAAAAAGTAAAATGAAAAATAAACTTTCTAAACTATATAAGATTTTTTTAGCAGTAGGAATGGTATTTTCAATGTGTTTCAATACGCTTGGAATGAGTGTCGTAAATGCTTATGATCCATCCGTTCCTAAAGAATTTACAAGAGTGAAAAATATCAAGTATCCAGAATGGTGGGGCAGAAAGATTCCATCCATTGCTTCATGGTCAACATATTCATGTAAATACGATGGCAAATGGGCTTTCTGTTTGGAAGCAGAAAAGAAAACACCTGCAAGCGGTAAATATCCTGCACAGGTCATTGAAAATAATGAAAACGTAAGAAAGCTTCTTTACTATGGCTTTGGAGGTCCAGCAGCCTATGGTGAATTTGCTGCGGATGCAGATCTAAAGACAGCTATCTGTCCAGATGACCCTCTTACAAATGATGATATCAAATATCTTTTGACACATATCTTTTTAAGTGGTGCTTATTCAGGACAATGGAAAGGTTTTGATGAAAACTTGTTCAACCAAACATTCGGAAGTAATTATGGTACAAATATCATGAACATCTATCGCCGAATCATTTCATTACCAGATCCAGGTAATGGTGTTTCTTGGGAAGGCAACAAATCAGGGAACAGAGCATTGTTTAAAGCAAGCTATGATAAGACAAATAAGCAACAAGTTACAAATACTGTGAAGTTAAATGGTGCTTCTTCTGCTGAAGTGAATATCCCATTGGCTTCAAATGTGACAATTCACATTGCTGGAACTTCTGCAAGACAAACAGGTGGTACTGCAAAAGTTTATGGCGGACAAAGCTTTTATTTCACAGCGCCATGTCAAAATTCACCATCAAATTTTGTGAGTGATAATGTATGCGGAAGCGGATGTGAACGATTTACAGCATTAGCTATTCATGATGGAGGTGCAGGAACTCAAGCACAAGGAACTTGGAATATGGATCCTGATGATACACGTCTATATTTAAATATTGAATGGCTTGATTTTGGTTCTTTGGAATTAACTAAAAAGAATACAAATCAAGATCTCATTGATGGTGCAAAATTCAATATCAAATCTGTTTCATATGATGGTTATAATGAAAATACTGTTGTAAAAAATGGAAAAATCAAAGTGAATGATTTATTGGTTGGAACTTATGAAGTCAAGGAAACAGAAGCACCTCATGGATATCTTTTAAATACAGATACTTTTACAGTCAAAGTAGAAAAAGATAAGACAACAGTATTGAGTGTTACAGATGATGAACCTAAAGGAAATATTGATTTCCAAAAAGAAATCGATACTTCTAAAACGAATGGTCTAAAAGGTGATGCTACTACTGAAGGTGTTACTTTTGAATTACACGCAAATGAAAAGATTACAAATCAGGCTGGAACAAAAACTTACTATGAAAAAGGTGCATT
Source organism: [Clostridium] ammoniilyticum (assembly GCF_025566905.1). Classification (NCBI taxonomy): domain Bacteria; kingdom Bacillati; phylum Bacillota; class Erysipelotrichia; order Erysipelotrichales; family Coprobacillaceae; genus Faecalibacillus; species [Clostridium] ammoniilyticum. The sequence continues at coordinate 91,674 of NZ_JAOQJR010000003.1, read as the reverse complement.
GGTATCAATTAAGAAAACAGATGCCAATGGAAAGATTGCTTGGAGTGAATTGCCATTAGGAAAATATTACATTCAAGAATCAAAGACAAATGATTCATTGGTCTTCAATAATGCAAAGATCAGTGTATCAATTGATTATGAAGGACAAACAGTTTCAAAAGTATCAAGAAGTGCAAAAGGTACTAACAGAGTGAATATGCAAAAGATCCAAGTTTTCAAATCAGGAGAAAAGGACAGTATTTCAGGTCTTGTAAAAGGATTACAAGGAGCAGAGTTCACGTTCAAATTGTACAGTGAAGTTAACCATGTCGGATGGGATAACGCTACAACTTATGCAGTCATCACAACTGATTCAAATGGTAAAGCAAATACACCATATCTTCCTTACGGGAAATATATCGTCAAAGAAACAAAGACACCTAAAGATTATATTACAGCACCAGATTTCACAATTTCAGTAACAGATGATTACAGTGAATATAAAGATGTTGAACAGGTAAAACGTGTCAATGTGAATAACCGACCATTTACGTCACAACTTAAAATTATCAAATTAGATGCTGAATCAGGAAAGAAAGTCACATTAAATGGTGCATCATTTAAAATCAAAGATTCAAAAGGAAACTATGTTGTACAAAAAGTTGGCGGTAAAAAATATGACACATTTACAACTAATTCTAAAAACGTTGTTACAGTAAAGGATGCTGAAGAAGGAACAGTAACACTTCCTTTACAGTTAGACGCGGGAGATTATTCTATCGAAGAAGTAGAAACACCTAAAGGCTTCTTGCAACTAGAACAACCTGTGAAATTCACAATTACAAATACAAGAGATTATGACAAGGATGAGGATGAAGATCCAATTCTAACTGTGAAAGTTAAAAATGCACAGCCAAAAGGAAAAATCATTTTAACAAAGACAGACAAGGCTACAAATGAAGCACTAGCTGATGTTGAATATGAATTAACTGCCAAAGAAAACATCTACAGTGCAGTTGATGGTACTTTACGCTATGCAAAAGGAGCTACTGTTGCTAAAGGAAAAACAGATGGCAATGGAAAACTTGTCATTGATTCGTTATTCATGGGCAAATATGAATTAAAGGAAACTTTAACAAATGAAGGATATGTGCTTTCAGAAAAAGTACATCAAATCAATCTTGAACAAAAAGATCTAACAACTAAAGAATATGTCATTACAAAGAATGTAACGAACATTGCACCTCATGGTGAAATCCATGTGCAAAAAAGAGACAGAGATACATTAGAAGATCTTTCAGGTGTTACTTTCCAATTAATAGCAAAAGAAGGCATCTATTCACTAGATGGAAGAAATACACTTCTTTATAAAAAAGGTGAAGCTGTTTCAATGGATATTTCAGAAAACGGATATTATGTGACTAATGAATTAGGTGAAATTCTTATTTCAGGACTACCACTTGGAAAATATGAGTTGAAAGAAGTTCAAGAATTAGAAGGATATGTTAAAAACAATAAAGTCTATGACATTGACTTAAGCTATGATCACACAGATAAGATCATCTATTCAAAAGAACTTGATGTTCTTAATAAAAAGACAGCAACTGAAATTTCAAAAGTAGATGCAACTAATGAAAAAGAACTTGAAGGTGCGAAACTTTCATTAAGAGATGAAGATGGAAATCTTGTAGAAGAATGGACATCAACAAAAGATGTTCACATTATCAGAGGTCTTGTATCAGGTAAAAAATATATCTTGCATGAAGATCTTGCACCATTAGGATATGCAACAGCAAGTGATGTAACATTTACAGTAAATGAAGATGGAAGTGTGACTAAAGTTAAAATGAAAGATGAAATCACAAAGGTAGATATTTCAAAAGTAGATGCAACAACTGGAAAAGAAATTGAAGGAGCTAAACTTACCTTAAAAGACAAGGAAACAGGTGAAGTAGTTGAATCATGGACTTCTGGAAAAGAACCACACCGAATCGAAGGATTAACTGTTTCAAAAACTTATGTTCTTCATGAAGATTTAGCACCTGCAGGTTACAATGTTGCAAGTGATGTTGAATTTACAATCTCTAATACAGGAGAAGTTCAAAAAGTGGTCATGAAAGATGAAGCAAAACCTGTTGTTGTAAAAACAGGTGATGATAGTAATATCAGTTTCTATGTTGCAATGGGAATGTTTGCTTTAGGTTTGATCGTATGTTTCTATGCAAAAAGAAAATATGGAGAAAAGAATGACAAATAATGTCTGTTCGGTTTTAGCTTCACTTCTTATTCTTTTTGGAGTTGCTGGTTTAAAAATATATATTCAAATCAGACATCTGAAACAGATTAGACAGAAAATGAAGGGGAGAAATTTCTCCCTTTTTTCATTTGATAGAAAGGAAGATAAAAAGTGAAAGAATTACAAATAAAAGAGATTTGCCAAGAAATAATCGATAAACAGACCAAATGTAATTATTCAGTTGAGTATATCCTTAAAAACAAGGATGATATCGTTCGTGCAGTTGCTGTAAATAAACATACAAAAAGCACTATCCAACTTGATATTGTCGATGGTCGAAATCATACACAGAATCTTGATTATTTTAACTTCAATCCAGATTTGTTTTTGTTTAGTGATTTAGAAAGAGAATATGAATTGCTTTATGCACCGTTGAATGTTCATTACGATATTTGGCGCTATTCTAAAGAAAATCATGAAACTCTTATTCATAAAAAAGGAATGAATCTTTATTTTGATTTTTGTAAGCGGAAAGATATTACAGAAAATACAATGTTCTTATTGAGTCTTAATAAAATAGATATTTCAAAATTCTATCATGAAAAAAATGGCTCGTATGAAATCATTCAGGAAATGCATATCAATGATGATTCGATTGTTATAGGATACAGTCCTACATCTCCAGCTAAATTTGTTACTTGGGAAACAAATGGAAATAGAAAATATGGATTCTATACAGGACATTATTTTAATGATTATGAAGAAGCATATAAGGATATGGAGAAACGTTCAAAATATTTACTTGAGCAGAATCTGTGTAGAAAAAGGAACTTTTTAAGAAAAAATAAAATAAATCAAGAAAGGTAGGTGAGATGAAATGAATAAACTAGATACATTATATGAACTTCTTGAAAAATCATGTCATGATATTATTCAAAGTGAGGAATCATGGCTTTCATTTTTAAAAACATCCGGCTATCTTTATAATTTTAATTTTACCAACCAACTATTGATCTATCAGCAAAGACCTGATGCAAAAGCCTGTACGGACTTTGAAACATGGAATAATAGGATGAACAGGTGGATCAAAAAAGGTTCAAAAGGTATAGCACTTATAGACGATGATGGTCGATATACAAAAATAAGATATGTTTTTGATATTGCTGATACAAGGAGTCCACATAATAGAGAACTTCATTTATGGAGTGTACAAGAGTCGTTTCATAAACAATTGATTGATAGAATTGCAAAACAATTTGATATGACTTCAAATGATGAGGATTTAGGAAGTTTCATCAAAGAAATTGCAAAGGAACAGACAGGCTATTATGTGGATGATTATTTTAAAAGGTTGATGAAATTAAAAGACGGTTCTTTGCTAGAAAGCTATGGGGAAAATGAACTAAAGAATCTTTATAGAAATCTTTTAGAAAATTCAGTTGCCTACAGTTTAATGAGCAGATGTGATATTGAAACAAAATTTTATTTCGAAGCGGATGATTTTATATCAATAGAACTTTTTAATACACCTGAAATGTTGGGAGTAATAGGTAATTCCTTTCAAGAAGAAAGTAATTCACTTTTAAATGTGATTTTTCATATTACAAAAGAATTGATAATTCAAAATCGCACATTTGAAAATAACAATCGTTTAGTAGATGATAAAATTGAAAAAAATGAAGGGAGTGTTATCAATGGAACAAATCACATACTCAACAGTGGGAGATTATCAAATGCCCAATTTGACAGTAGACAAGGAGATACCTTTAGGAAAATACGCAATGATGAAGAAAAAATATCTGAAGGAACAGCAACCAGAAATTCTCTTTTCACTTCGAGTAAGGAATCAACTGAACTCTTACTTAATGGAAACAGAGAAGAAGGCAAACGAAATGATGGAAATGTTGATGAAGGAATTGTTAACGAAAAATCCAGCACCAAACAAAGAGATACATCAGATGGAATGGGTACAGCATATGAACAACCTTCAAAAAACAGCGGAAGAAATCATTCTGAAGGAAATAATCTACAATTAGATTTAGGAATTAAAGAAGTCGATAAGGAAAAGGGTGGCGATAATGTATTGCCACCCTTTGATTTAAGTGATTTACCTCAACTCTTAAGAGAAGATGTTTCATTGCAACATAGCAAAGAAGAAATTATTCAGTATTTTCATGAGCACACCGATGAAATTGAAAGGGCAAATTATTTAAAAGAATGTTATGATGATACGCTTGTTCAAACATTCAGGTGTCCAGAACATTATGACTATAGTTATCTTGGATATAAAAAAAGAAATGATGGATTGGATGTATGGAGTGGTAACTACTTGAATATGAAAAGCAAATCGTACTTGTCTTTTTTTCAACTTCAAAGTTATCTTGCAAAAATTATTGAAAAAGATGAATATCTTACATCGCTTTATGAAAATGAATCAGGATTAAAAAGGGCATATGAAAACAAAATCATCAATGCAAATGTTTTTTATCATGTTTTTCAGTATAACGATGAACTTTTAGAATCTGCAGGAAGAATCATTGAGTTTTTTCAAACACATGACAGTGATGAAGAACGTTGTGAATATGTTCAGCATATATATCCTGACAGTATAAGAGAATGGAAAGTTGATGACGTCATTCTTGGATATGACAGATTAGATGATGGGTTGCATATTTATTTAGGAACTTTTGATAATCAAGTTGTTTCTTATGATTATTCATGGAATTTTGTTGCTAAAGAAATTGATGGCATGATATTATCTCGATATTTTGCACCAGATATACAGATTCCATCACTGGAGGAACAAAAAAATGTAGTATATGAGAATATTCAAAATTTTGAAAATGGAATCTATTTTTCACAACAGGAAATAGATAGAGTATTGACTCGTGGAAGTGGATTTGAAGAAGGCAAATACCGAATCAATCAAATGTTTTCAAAAAATACTACATTGAAAGAAAAGGTTCAGTTTCTAAAAAAAGAATATGGAGAGGGTGGAAGTTCTCCTGCAGTAGGTTTTATAAATGTCAATTATGATGCTAAGGGAATGAGTTTAAGTCGTTATCGTGAGATTGGAAAAGATGAAATCAAAATCACTTTAAAATGGGATAAGGTTGCTAAAAGGATAGATGAACTTATTCAGCTTGACAGGTATCTTAATAAAAAAGAAAAAGAATATTATCCAGCATTCTTGCAAAATCAACTTCAACATCAACTCGAATATGAAAGGAAAAGTATTAATCAAAGTATTATCCCTGAATCTTCCGATGATTTACAGAATGAAAATATTTCAAAAGAGTATCAATGGAACTTGGGAGACAGCGTATATGTTGGAGCAACGGAATACAAAATTATTGAAAGTGGTAATGAAATAACTTTACAGGATGAAAGCTTCCCATTGTTTTTAGAATATTATTCTAAAGATGATTTTCTCAAATTGTTAAAAGAAAACCCATTAAATGACCATTTGTTAAAAACAATAACACAGGAAGTTCAAGATATAAACATTGATAGTTCAAACCGTGCAATCATTAGGAGGTACCTTCCTGACCTTGAAGATCAAATTAAGCGTTCTATGATTTATCCCGCATTACGTGATAGTGATACAACAGATGAAGAGGCAGAAGATTATATTCGAGAAGAATTGATTTCTATTATGCCTTCTTATGAAACGAAGGATCCAAATTTTTATAACAGATATCTTAATGATGATGATTTTAGAAATTCACTTGTTGATTATTTGATTGATAGAACTTATGAAGATTATTCAATATCTAATGATATTTTCAACAAAGAAAATAAAGAAAATAGACAGTTGTTTGAAAAAATGAAAAAAATAGTACCACGTATTATGAATGAAATCTCTGGTTTTTGTAACATGATAACTGCAAGTGACAATGATCCTTTGATGATTTTATATGATCATGATGAAAAAACAATAGACATGTTCCATTATTATGAGGTAAATGGTATAGAAGTAAGTGAGCCTTATATGACCTTTAAAGTTGATTTTTCAAAAGAACTGTTAGAGCCGATTTCATATAAAAATGACTCAATTGATATTGAAATTTCTTCTGATAATAAAAATAAAGACGCTTTATCAACCAAAGATGATTTAGAAAATTATGCAAATCAATGGCTTGATAAACTTTTAGAAAAAAATTATATAGTTGAATCCGAGCAAGTATTTAAGGATAGCATTAACAAAAGAGAAATTTATCATATAGATTATGATGGCTCTTTTATTGTTTATACTGACATGCCTTATTCTTTAGTAAAGGAGTTCGCAGATAATTATAATTATATTGTCTCAGATAAGATTCAAAAAGAAGATGTTTCAATTGATCCTGTTCAATCTAAAAAGATAAATTATCAAATCATGGATAAAGATTTAGGTAAAAGAACTCCAAAAGAAAGATACAACGATAACGTAGCAGCAATCAGACTGCTTTTTTCTTTAGAAAAACAAGGAAGAAATGCAACAAAAGATGAACAGGATATTTTGTCACGATATGTTGGCTGGGGAGGATTAGCAGATGTTTTTGATGAAAGTAAATCGAACTGGGCTAATGAATATCTTGAACTCAAATCACTGTTGAGTGAGGAAGAATATAAAAGTGCAAGAGAGTCAACACTGACTTCTTTTTATACTTCACCTGTTGTTATCGAAAGTATCTATAAGGCATTGAACAATTTAGGATTCAGACATGGTAATATTTTAGAACCATCATGTGGTATTGGTAATTTCTTTGGTATGCTTCCAGATGAAATGAAGGGTTCAAAGATGTATGGTGTGGAGTTGGATTCGATCAGTGGTCGTATTGCAAAACAGCTTTATCAAAATTCAAATATTGCAATAGAAGGTTATGAGGAAACTAAGTTACCAGATAGTTTTTTCGATGTAGCTGTTGGAAATGTGCCATTTGGAAACTTTAAGGTCGTAGATAAAAAATATGACAGGCTGAATTTCAATATCCACGATTACTTTTTTGCAAAAACAATCGACAAGGTAAGACCAAATGGGATCATTGCTTTTGTAACTTCACGCTATACAATGGATAAAAGAAACAGCAATGTAAGAAGATATATCAATGAAAGATGTGAACTTTTAGGTGCTATCCGTTTGCCTAATGATGCTTTTGGTGATACAAAAGCGGTCAGTGATATTCTATTTCTTCAAAAAAGAGAGCGTCCTGTTTTAAAAGATGATGATTGGGTTTCAACAGGGATAACAGAAGAAGGATATGTCATCAATCAATATTATATTGATCACCCTGAAATGATCTTAGGAACAATTGAAAAAACACATGCAATGTATGGCAGAGAGGATATAACGGTCGTAGGATATGATGAACCTCTCAATGAATCATTAGGAAAAGCCATCTATAATATCAAAGGTCATATAGATGAATTTGATATTGTGGAAGAAAATGAATATGAGATTGAAAGTATACCTGCTGATCCGCAGATAAGAAATTATTCCTATACTGTTATAGGCGATAAGGTCTATTATAGAGAAAATTCTTTAATGAATAAAGTTGATGTTGGTGATACAACATTTAAAAGAATAAAAGGCATGATTAGAATACGTGATACTGTCAGAGATTTGATTACCTATCAAAGTGAAGATTATCCAGAGGAAATGATTGCTAAAAAGCAAAGAGAATTGAATGATTACTATGATGTTTTTACTCAAGCATATGGTTTGCTCAACAGTCGAGGTAATACCATTGCATTTAGAGAAGACAGTTCGTTCTATCTTTTATGTTCTTTAGAAAATTTAAATGAAGATGGAACTTTAAAATCTAAAGCAGCCATGTTTACTCAAAGAACGATTCGTAAAAAGAAAGAGTTTAACAATGTTGCTACAGCTAATGAGGCATTGATGGTGTCTTTAAGTGAAAAAGCAAAAGTCGACATTAATTATATGAGTGAATTGACGGGCATAAGTAATGAAAAAATCAAAGAAGATTTAGATAGTATCATATTTAAAGTCCCTAGTGTTTTAAATGAAGAACAGGAAGAATATGTAACAGCTGATGAATACCTTAGTGGAAATATCAGAGAAAAATTAGAAATAGCTAAAATGTCAGCAGCAATTGATCCAAAGTATCAAAAGAATGTAGAGGCTTTAGAAAAGGCAATGCCTAAAGAACTTACAGCCAGTGAAATTGAGGTCAGACTTGGGGCAACTTGGATTCCAGTAGAAATCTATCAGCAGTTTCTTTATGAGTTACTTGATACACCTAGCTGGGTAAGAAACTATACGAAGATTTCTTATTCTTCTTATAATGCTAATTGGAATATCAGTGCAAAGAATATGGATAAAGAAAGTGTAAAAGCTGATAAGACTTATGGCACTTCAAGAGCAAACGCATATAGATTGATGGAAGATTGTCTTAATTTGAAACAGACAAAAATATTTGATTATGAATATGATGATGACGGTAATAAACAAGCGATTCTTAATAAAAAGGAAACGATGATTGCTCAACAAAAACAGGATACAATCAAAGAAAGATTCAATAATTGGATTTGGAAAGATCCTCAAAGACGTGAAGAATTAACACAGATTTACAATCGATTATTCAATAGCATAAGACCCCGTGAATATAATGGTGATCATTTAGAGTTTCCGGGAATGAATCCTGAAATTACTTTACGAAAACATCAGAAAGACGCCATAGCACATATTCTTTATGGTCAAAATGTTCTTCTTGCTCACGTAGTGGGGGCAGGAAAGACTTTTGAAATGACGGCAGCATGTATGGAATTAAAAAGATTAGGTTTAGCACAAAAGCCAATGTTTGTTGTTCCCAACCATTTAGTTGAGCAATGGGGAGCAGAATTTTTGCAACTCTATCCAAGTGCCAACATTCTAGTTGCAACAAAAAGAGATTTTGAAAAGAAAAATAGAAAAAAGCTGTTTTCTAAAATGGCAACTGGTGAATTTGATGCTATCATCATAGGACATTCACAATTTGAAAAAATACCCATGTCAATTGAAAGGCAGAAGATGAATATTGAAAATGAAATTGAAGAAATTACAAATGGAATAAGTTCTTTAAAAGCAAACAATGGAGAAAGATTTACAATCAAACAGTTAGAAAGAACCAAGAAAGGGTTAAAAGCAAAACTCGAAAAACTGAATAAGAATGATAGAAAAGACGATCTAATTACTTTTGAAGAAATAGGAGTGGATCGTCTTTTTGTTGATGAAGCACATTTTTATAAAAATCTTTTTCTATTTACAAAGATGAATAATGTATCAGGACTTTCTACAACAGATGCACAAAAATCTTCAGATCTTTATTTGAAGTGTAGGTATTTGGATGAAATTACAGGAGGAAAGGGGGTTGTTTTCGCGACAGGAACACCTATTTCCAACTCGATGACGGAAATGTATACGATGCAGCGTTATTTGCAGTATTCCACTCTAGTTAAGCATAATCTTCAGCATTTTGATTGTTGGGCTTCTACTTTTGGAGAAACAAGCACGAGTATTGAACTTGCCCCTGAAGGTTCTGGATACAGGATGAAGACTCGTTTTTCTAAATTCTTCAATCTTCCTGAATTGATTAATATGTTCAAGGAAGTAGCAGATATTAAGACTGCTGATATGTTGAATCTTCCTGTTCCTAATGCCCATTACCAAAATGTGGCAGTTAAACCTTCTGATATTCAAAAAGAACTTGTTGAAAGCTTAGGTGAACGTGCTCAAAAAATTAGAGATGGAACAGTTGATCCTCATGAGGATAATATGCTTAAAATTACGAACGATGGAAGAAAATTGGCACTTGATCAAAGGCTTATCAATGAACTTTTACCAGAAAATAAAAATAGCAAGGTCAATGCCTGTATTAAAAATATATTGAAGATATATCATGAAACAGTGGAAGAAAAAAGTACACAGCTAGTTTTTTGCGATATGTCTACTCCTCGTAATGATGTATTCAATGTCTACGATGAAATTAGAAATAAACTATTAGAAGAAGGAATCCCTGAAAGTGAAATTGCATATATCCATAATGCAAAAACAGATGTTAAAAAGAAAGAACTCTTTTCTAAGGTTCGAGAAGGTAAAGTGAGAATTTTGATTGGTTCGACAGGTAAAATGGGAGCTGGAACTAATGTACAAGAGCGCTTGATAGCAATACATGATCTGGATTGTCCTTGGCGACCTTCGGACTTGGAGCAACGTGCAGGAAGAATCGTAAGACAAGGAAATAGAAATAAAGATGTCTATATTTATCGTTATGTAACTGAAGGAACATTTGATGCTTATCTATATCAGTTGGTTGAAAATAAACAAAAATTTATAGGGCAAATTATGACAAGTAAATCTCCTGTAAGAAGTGCTGAAGATATAGATGAAGCTTCACTTTCTTATGCAGAGATAAAGGCACTAGCGAGTGGAAATCCCAAAGTGAAAGAAAAGATGGAGCTTGATACAAAAGTATCCAAATTAAAGCTTGCCAAAGCAAACTATCTCTCTCAAAAATATGATTTAGAAGATAGAATTATTAAATATTATCCACAGAAGATTAAATCCATTAAGACAAGGATTGAAGGGCTAGAAAATGATATAAAAGATTTGAAACCTCAAAAAGAGTTTCAGCAAATAAAAATCAAGGATATGTTGATAGTAGATAAAAAACAAGCAGGAAATGCAATAATTCTTGCCTGCAAGGGATATGATGGTCAGGATAAAAAATATATTGGGGATTATAGAGGATTTGATTTGTACATTCAGTTCAACAGTTTAAGTCAATATTACATCATGTCTTTAAAGAAAGAACTTTATTATCCTGTTGAATTAGGAAATGATGTTTATGGAAATCTTACAAGAATTGATAATGCTATTGAAAATATTCCAAAAAGTTTAAAAGTGGAAAAGGAACTTCTTCAAAATACATTGCAACAGTTGCATAATGCTGAACTTGAAGTAGAAAAGCCATTTGAAAAAGAAGATGAATTGAATGATGCCTTAAAGAAACTGTCCAAAATCAATAAAGAACTTGATTTAGATAAGAAAGAAAATATTCCAGATACTTCTGTTCAAAAAAACGATACAGGTATTGGTCGTAAATCAAAAGTAAATAGGATGCGATAAGTATGTCAAATAAGTTTTACACAGATGAGGAGGCACAAGAACTACAGAAGTTGGATGTGTTTACTTATCTGTATAATTATGAACCAAGTGAACTTGTTAAATCTGGAAAAAAAGAATACCGAACGTCAACGCATTCATCTTTGGTTATCTCTAATGGTAAGTGGATTTGGTTTTCTCAAGGAAAAGGTGGGGTAAGTGCAATCAGTTATTTAATGGATGTTAAAGGTATGAACTATTATGAGGCTGTAAAATATGTTGATAAATGTATAAGAGATAGTCCGCCTGTTTATCGTGTAAACAAATGTTCAAAAACGAACAATGGTATTTTCAAATTGCCACCCGTTTCAAAAGATAATAAAAAAATGATGTACTATCTAAAAAATAAAAGAAAAATTGATAAAGAAGTTATTCAATTTTATTATCAAAAGGGAATGATCTATGAGTGTAGTTATGATCACTCTGTTGTCTTTGTAGGATATGATGAAAAAGGAATAGAACGTTATGCTTCAAAAAGAGCAACAGATGGTGATTGGAAGGTAGACGTATTTAACAGTAATAAGGAATATAGTTTTCAATTGGTAAATAAAGAAAGTGATGTTTTAAATATCTTTGAAAGTGCAATTGACCTTATGTCTTTTCAAACTTTAGAGAAGCTGCATAAAAGGAATTGGAAAAAGAACAATTATCTTTCTTTATCAGGAGTAACAGCAATAGGTAATTCTATTGAGGAAAGTGAATTGCCTATTGCCTTAGGTAAATTTTTAGCAATCAATCCACAAATTAAAGTTTTAAATCTATATTTGGATAATGATAAGGCAGGAAAAAACAGTATTGCAAAGATCAATTATCTTTTAGGTAAAAGCTATCAAATTTATGATAAAGGACCTAAAAAAATGAAAGATGTCAATGAAGTTTTGATAAGAAAGATAAAAAAGAAAAGTGAAATAGAAATATGATTTTGAACTATTTTATTAAATAATGAGTATATCTCGAGAATGTGTTATAATATTCATTATTAAAGTAATAAATTTTCAAGGAGGTTCAATATGGCAAATAATAAATTTTATGCTGTGAAAATAGGAAAAAAACCTGGAGTATACCAAACATGGGACCAATGCAATGAACAAGTAAAGGGTTATACAGGTGCGAAATATAAATCCTTTACTAATCTAACAGATGCTGAAAATTATATTAATGATGAATGTATTAACGAACAAGAGGTATCTAAAAATAATTCGTCTATTGAGGATATTAATACTGATATAGAAGAAAAAATTAACAACTTATCAGATGATGAGATTATCGCATTTGTTGATGGTAGTTATAATAAAGAAGCGGAAAAAGTAGGCTTTGGAGTTATTATTATTGGAAAAGGAAGAGAAATATCCTCATATTATAATTCTTTTGATGGAAAAAAAGATAAGGATTTAATTCAATTAAGAAATGTTGTTGGAGAATTAAAGGGCGTAGAAGAAGCGTTAGATGTTGCAACAAATAATAATATAAAACATATTTCAATTTATTATGATTATGAAGGCATAGAAAAATGGGTTACAGGAGAATGGAAAGCTAAAAAGGAAATCACAAAAAAATATTCTGAAAAAGTACAAGAAAAAATGAAAATTATAGATATTGAATTTGTGAAGATTCCTGCTCATTCTGGAGTATATTTTAATGAGGAAGCTGATAGATTAGCAAAAAATTCTATATTAGCCAAAGGACATAAAACATATAAAGACGGATCTGTATACTTTGTTGGACACACTGTTGAAGATTGGAAGGAAATTGTTGATTATATTAATAGTGAAGCTGAATCCTTAGAAAAGGGTGTGGAATCAATTATTATTGCAGAAAATGTAATCAGTGATACAAAAACACGATTAGTAATTTCTGATAAAAAAAATAAAGTATCTATTAATATTTATCAAAATAAAAAATCTTATGTTCAAGGAAAACAGAGTGTTTTATTTCAAAAAATAATTGCAACATCAATTAGTTTTTTAACAAATGGGCAAACTGTTGTTGAAACGCTAAATTCATATCATGCATTACCTGTAAAGAAAGAAGAATTAGAGCAACAATTTGAAAAAATGTTACCAAACTATCGAGATAAATATAATGATAAAATATATTCAACGTTGCTATCTGCAATTTATAATACAATGTTGACAGGATATATGCCCGATTATACTTGTTTAGTTACCCCAATATTTAGAAGTTATGAGTATTATCTTCATAAAATTTTAAATGCTAAAATGGGATTAAAAACTACGCGCGATAATGGTACAAATAATTTTGGATATTTTGAAAAAAAAGCTATAGGTGTTTATGAATGTAACAGTTCAGCAAAGGATAAACTTTCTAAAGACCAATTATATTTCTTAAATAAATTTTATAGTAATTATAATTCAGTAAGACATCGATATTCGCATTGGTCTGCTGATGATGTTGATACAGCAGTTATTGATAATATTGCACAAGCAAGAGAATTGATTGAAAAAGGGTTGAATTTAATTAACGAATATTATAAACTGTTCTAATCTTTTTAGTAGAAGGAGGCACATATGGAAAAGTTATTAGTAAATATGATAAATAATTCAAGATATATGGCATGTATTACTGTCCTTGATTATGAAATATTTTTAAGCAAGTGTTTAAAAGAAATAGTATTTGAGCCTTCTTCAAATGGAGATAGATACGTGCTAGTTGATTTGGCATTAAAAGTCGGAATTGGAAAAGATAGGTTTGCTGAGTTTAAAGTAAATGAAACAGGAAAAATTTTAACGTGTGATTATAAGTATGTGATTGTTGAACCTATGTTAGAAAATATTGCAAATAATTATTTAAAACAAAATAAAGAAATTGTTTTACATTCAATGTTAACGGATTCTCAAAAGAAAAAAATATTATATAAATAACAATTATGATAAAAAGTCGAAGTCATGAAATATAAATTCATGACTTTTTATTATACAAGGAGAAAATAATGAAGGAATATGTTGTTGAAATTACAGAAGTATTACAGCATCAAGAAACAGTGAAAGCTCATTCTAAAAATGAGGCAATTAATGCTGTAAGAGAAAAGTATAAAAATGAAGATGTAATACTTAGTGATGAAAATATAACGGACTTAAGATTTGATGTTCTTGAGGTCAAGAAAAAACTTTTTGACAGGGAAAGATAGTTTTCCAGTAGGATAATAAATTCATTAAATAGAAGTATTATCCTATTGATGACTTTTGTAGCAAGCAAGGACTTTTGTACCCAAAGTCAGCTTGTTAGGGACAATCCCTAAGACCCTACAGGAAATGGAGTAGATAAAATTGAACAAGATCAAAAGAAATAAAGAGATAAAAGTAAGATTATCTTTGATTGAATTGGAAAATTTAAATGAGTGTGTTAAGAAAACAGGACTGTCAAGAGAAGAATATATTCGTACATTGATAAGTGGATATGTTCCATCACCAAGGATCAGTGATGACGTCAAGGAAATTATCAAGCAGTTGAGAATGATAGGTAATAACTTAAATCAGATTGCAGTTATTGGTTATAAAACTGGAACAATTGATATTTTAAAATATAAGAGAAACTGTTCAGAACTTGAAAAAAATGTTCAATTAATATTAAGCAATGTTACTGAACCTACAAGGATGGAAAAGTAAAATGGCTACAACAAGTATATGGGCAGTTAAGGATAATTTGGACAGGGTTTTAAATTATGCTTCTAATCCTCTTAAGACAAAAGAAACGGATAGTGGTTATGAATATGAAGGACTTGAGAATGTTATTGATTATGCTGTCAATGATGATAAAACTGAAAGACAACTTTATGTCAGTGGTTTAAATTGTCATCCCTCAACTGTTCTTCAGCAAATGGAACAGACAAAAAGAAATGCACACAAAGAGGATGGTGTTCTAGCATTTCATGCGTATCAGTCTTTTTTACCAGGGGAGGTTACAGCTGAAACAGCACATCAAATTGGATTAGAACTTGCCCATCAGATGTGGGGAGATGATTTTGAGGTATTGGTCTGCACACATACAGATAAGAAACATTTTCATAATCACTTTGTTATAAATTCTGTTTCATGGACAACGTACAAAAGATTTTTAAACAAACACGCTGACTATGACAGAATGAGAAGATTGTCGGATGCACTTTGTGAAAAGTATAGACTTAATGTAATCACAGATCCTAAAAAGGGAGTGCACTATTCTGAATGGCAAGCTAAAAAACAGAAAAAGCCTACACGAAGAACGCTTATAGAAGATGATCTTGAACGTGCTATTGCATCATCAAGAACATTCACACAGTTTTTACAATATCTCAAGTCTATTGGATATGATGTGAAAACAAATGTAAAACATATTGCAGTCAAACCACCCGGAGCACCTCGTTTTTTTAGACTTTATAAAGTAAGAGATGATGGAACATATAGTGAAGAAAATATCAAGAAAAGAATCATTGAACAGGATCTGTATTTTGAAAAAAGAACACGAATCAAAAGTAAATATCAATATCATGGAAATATCAAAAAGGCAAAAAAGATAAAAGGAATAAAGGCATTGTATTTCCATTATATGTATCGAATGGGAATTATCCCTAAAAATGTACCTTCTAGAAGAAAGGTACATTTTATTTTTAAGGAGGATCTTAGATATATGGACAGGATTACTGAAGAAACAACTTTTCTATGCAAAAAAAAAATCAATACGATCGAGGATTTGGAAAATTATGAAAGTGAAATAAGCAACAAAATTGAAAAGTTAGTCAAGGAAAGAAGATGTCTTTATAACAAGGTCAAAAGATGCCGAAATCTTGAAAGAAAAGAAATGATTCAAAAAGATATCGAAACAATTTCAAAAGAAATAAAGGATTATCGAAAGGAGGTGAAATTATGTGAAGGTATCAAACAACGTTCCTTAAAGATTAAAGATAAATTGCAAACAGTTAAGGAACAAGAAAATAAAGTACAAGAAAGAAGTTCAAAAGAACGAAAAAGAAATTATTAAGGAAGGAGGAACTTTATGAATGCTGGCGGAGAAACAGCCGATCAAGCAGTGAGGATGACACTGCAGGGAATAGAAATGGCAGCTAATGTAGCTTTAAAGGCAGGTGGAATGGCTTCTAAATCTTTAGCAGTAACACTTTATGCAATTTTAACAGATAAGAAAAAGGTTAAAGGAAAAACAAGACTAGCTAATATGTTGAAATCTGGAAAGGAACTTAAAGTATTTGCTGTACATCATTCAGATTTGAAAAAGTTTTGTGAAGAAGCAAAACGTTACGGTGTTCTTTATTCTGTATTAAAAGAAAGAAATAATACGGATGGAATATGCGATATTATGGTACGAGCTGAAGATGCAGCAAAAATCAGCAGAATCGTAGATAAATATGAACTTGCAACTATTGATACTGAAGCAATGAGAAAAGCAGCGCTTGCAAAACAGCCTGATGAATTCAAAGATGTCAAACTATTAACTGAAAAAGAACATGATGAGTTGGTATCTTCTTTATTGGATTCAATGAAAGAAGAACAAAACCCGTCTATGGCTCGAACGAAAACGAGAGGCGAAAATCAGTTCGAGCATATCTCAATGGAGGAAGGTATCAATAAAAGACCATCAGTAAAAAAAGAACTAGATGAGATAAAAAATAGAAATAAAAAGGCTAAACCTAAACAAACAGTTAGACAAAGAAATAGGGTACGTCATAAACAGCCTCAACGTAAGAAAAAGATAAAAAGAAAGGTAAGATAAAATATGAGTGATATATATAATTTATTAAACAATGCAGCTAATGAGAAAGTTGAAGAAAAACCTAGAATTCCTCCAGAGGAATATGCCAAACAAAAACAACAAAAAAGACAGAATCTTTATGATATGGCTGAGAAGCAAACACATGAAGTTGTTTCCTCTCCACAAAATTATCTAAACTATTTAGAAATGCAATCAAAATTTGGTTATACTGTTACCAATACACTCTTGGTCATGGCACAATGTCCACAAGCAACACTGTTAAAAGATAACAATCGTTGGGTAGAAGAAAAAAAGTATGTAAAAAAAGGAGTAAAAGGAATTGGAATATTAGAGCCTAAAGGTGAGTATCAAGGAAATGATGGCGTGATAAGAACCAACTATGATGTTAAATATGTTTTTGATATTTCTCAATTAAACAGACCATACAGAATGAAAAAACAAAATTTGTCTGTTAGAGAAATCATCAGCGGTCTAGTTTATCAATCACCTGTTAAAATGCAAATGGTTGACAATACTGAAAATGGTTCGCTAGTACAATACTCTCCAGATAATCAAATGATCTACTATGCAGATGGGATGAGTCCGACAGATTTAATGGAAGGTTTAGCAAGGGAATATTGCTATGTAGAATTTGAAAGCCAATATGGAAATGTTGACAGAACAGAGGATGCCTTTATGGTAAAAAGTGCTGCCTATATTCTTTGTAAAAAATTGAACATTCCAGTTTCAAACGTTGATTTCGCAAATGAAGTAAAAAATTATTTTGAAGGAATGGATTCTCGAGATACCAAAGAAGAATTAAGCAATATTAAAAGTATTGCAGATGAAGTGAGCAATCGAGCTGAAAGAGGAATCTATAGATTGCAACAAGAAAGAGATAGTGCAAGCAGAGGAGAAGAACGTTAATGGGGTTATTTAAGAATAAAGAACCAACGGTTTTGATTAGAGTAACGGACTTTGAAAGAAGAATAATTATTACTGCTTTAAGAAATTTAAGAGACAAGCAAATAAAAGAAAATAAGGATTATGATTATATTGAATCGATTATGGACAAGGCAGCAATAGCTGACATATCCAAATCAAAAAAATCATATGAGGAAAGATAAACAGGTTGAACTTGTTTTTTATTTTGTAGGAGCAGTATTTATAGCGTGGCTTTCAGTTCTTGTTGCTCCTTGCATCCATGAGGGACTATTTGATGCAATCATTTACTTAAATGAAGCAATGAATAGCCCTTTTTCTTTTGAATTATGTCAGGATACTCTTAAATGTATCTTGATATCTGAATTAATCTATTCTTTTTCATACTTGGCTTATTACTATAACAGGAAGAATTATAGAAAAAATGAGGAGTATGGTTCGGCAAAATGGGCGAATAATAAAGCTGTCAATAAAAAATATACTGAAAAGGATTACTATTCTAATAAGATACTTTCGCAGAATGTTCGTATTGGTTTAGATGGCAGACGACATAGAAGAAACCTAAATACTTTGGTTATTGGTGGAAGTGGAGCAGGGAAAACTCGCTTTTTTGGTAAGCCTAATTTGATGCAATGTAATACATCTTTTGTGGTTCTTGATCCAAAAGGTGAACAACTCAGAGATGTAGGAAATCTTTTAGAAAAAGAAGGATATGTTATCAAAGTTGTTGATCTTATCAATATGAACAGATCACATTGTTATAATCCGTTTCGCTATATCAAGGACGATAAGGATGTTTTAAAGCTTATAACCAATCTTATAAGAAATACTACACCTAAAGGTAGTCAGACAAATGATCCCTTTTGGGAAAAATCGGAAACGGCTTTATTAGAAGCTCTTTGTCTTTACCTTTTACATGAAGCACCAGAAGAAGAACAAAATTTCACGATGGTCATGGAAATGATTGCAGCTGCTGAAGTAAAAGAAGATGATGAAGAATATCAAAGTCCGCTAGATGAATTGTTTGAAAGATTGGAAATAAGAAATCCAAATTCATTAGCTCTCAAGCAATATAAGATTTATAAACAGGCGGCAGGGAAAACTGCTAAATCGATTCTTATTTCTGTAGGTGTGCGTTTATCAGCATTTAACTTGGAAAGTATTGCTAGTTTAACTGCAACAGATGAGTTGGAGCTTGGTTTGGTGGGAGAAAGAAAAACAGCAATCTTTGCGGTTATTCCAGATAATGATTCAACATTCAATTTTCTTATCGGTATGCTGTATACGCAGCTTTTTCAAATGTTGTATTATCAAGCGGATATTGTTCACGGTGGTGCGTTACCAGTACCAGTACATTTTCTTATGGACGAATTTGCGAATGTTGCTTTACCAGATGAATTTGATAAATTACTTTCTACAATGAGATCACGACTTATTTTTGTTTCAATCATTATACAGAATCTTGCTCAAATCAAAGGACTTTATAAAGACAGTTGGGAAAGTATCGTAGGGAATTGTGATACATTATACTATCTTGGTGGAAATGAACAGAGTACACACAAATTCATGTCAGAATATTTGGGAAAAGAGACACTTGATACAAATACTTACGGTAAATCAAGTGGGAGGTCAGGAAATTATTCAACAAACTATCAACAGGCTGGAAGAGAATTACTTACACCAGATGAAGTTAGATTGTTAGATAATGATTATGGATTGCTTTTTATTAGAGGAGAACGACCTGTATTTGATAAGAAGTATGATATTTTGAAACATCCAAGAATAAATGAAACTACGGATGGAAATGCAAAACCATATCTACATGGTAAAATCAAATATTCAATTGATGACTGGCAAAATATTTTATTGAGCGATAGAGAATATGAATTATTAAGTGATGAAGATATGGACAACTACTTTAAACAATTAAATAGTAAATAGGAAAGTAGCTTTAGAAATAGAGCTGTTTTTATTTTGAAGGGAGAAAAACAAATGAGAAAATATTTAAAAAAATATAAAAAGACAATGAAGATATTTTTTGTTTATACACTCAATATCATTTTAATGAATTTCAAGGTAATTCAAGTTTATGCAGATGGAGATCCATTAACAGTTGTTAATAATCTCTCAACTTTTGTTTTTAGTTTAATTAGAGCTATTGGAATGATCATTTTAGGATTTGGAATTGTACAGTTAGGATTAAGTTTAAAAAGTCATGATCCATCACAAAGAGCAAATGGATTTTTAACTGTAGCAGGAGGCATCGTCATTACCTTTGCAAAAGAAATTTTAAATATAATTACAGGATAGTGATTTTAAATGGGTAAGGCAGGTGATAGATATTGGGTAGTATTATTGATAACTTAACAAACGCAATCAATACATGGAATGAGAAACTCGCAGAAATATGGTTGTTACTAACACAGACACCTCAAAACTTTAAAGGCGGGAATATTTGGAATGTGATTGTGAAGATACATGGAGGTTTGCAAGCCATTGGACTTGCCCTTCTTGTTCTTTTCTTTGCAGTAGGAATGGTAAAGACATGCAGTAATCTAAACGAGATAAAGCGACCCGAGCAGGCAATTCGTTTGTTTTTAAGGTTTGCAATTGCAAGGGGTTTGGTTGTTTATGGAATGGAATTGATGACAAAATTATTTGAAATAGTGCAAGGTATAACCTCTCAAATTATGACAACAGTAGGTGTTGGAACAGCAACATCTACTACTATTCCTCAAGAAATTATAGATGCAGTAGAGGAATGTGGATTTTTGGAAAGTATACCTGTTTGGGCGGTAACACTTTTGGGTGGTATTTTCATTACGATTTTGTCCTTTGTACTCATACTTATTGTTTATGGTCGTTTCTTTAAATTGTATATGTATACGGCCATTTCTCCTGTGCCACTTTCTACTGCTGCAGGAGAAAGTACACAGTCAGTAGCGATAACGTTTATTAAGTCTTATGTGGGTGTATGTCTAGAAGGAGCAATTATAGTTTTAGCATGTATTATTTTTTCACAATTTGCGGGGTCACCACCAGTTGTAGATAGTGAAGTGAGTGCAATTTCAATGTTGTGGAGCTACATTGGAGAACTTATTTTCAATATGCTGATTTTAGTTGGTACGGTAAAAATGTCAGATCGAATTGTTAAAGAAATGATGGGATTGTAATAATTAGATAAGTGTATTAAGGAGGGTATATGGAAGTAAAAATCAATAAAGAAATAAGAGACTATACAGAAGGCATTTTATTGGGATTATCCCTAAGACAATGCCTTTTTTCTTTTTTAGCGTGTGTAATGGCAGTTATATTTTATTTTTTATTCATTGATCGTTTAGGAATGGAGATAACAAGTTGGTTGTGTATGATTTCAGCTGCACCATTTGCAGCACTTGGATTCATTAGATATCAAGGAATGAATGCTGAACAGATTGTTGTATGTGTGATACGCTCACTATTGATTAAACAGCATAATTTGATATTTAAACCACAAAATTTATATTACGAATATTTAAAAGATTTTTTAAAAATTAAAAGAAAGGAGTCTATTGATCCAAATGATAAAAAGCTACGAAAGATAAAAAAAACAAAAAGAAAATAATTTTTTAAAAATAGTATTGTGTATACTTGGTACGAAAAATGAAATATGATACAATATATTATAAAATTTTAGATATAGAAGAAAGGAAACAAATATTTTAATTTGTTATGGTTGGTTTATGGTAAAAATAGGACAATATTTTGATAAAATACTAGATTATTTTTTAGTAACGGTTATAGTTGTAATATTTGGTGCGGCAGGAATATTGGATATATTTAAGATTAAAATTATTTCTCAAGAAGTGGTGGATATTTTTTCACTTACTGCTTTTTTATATGCATTATTTTTAAAATATGAAACTGAAAAAAAATTAGCAAGGAAATTCGATTTTTCTAAAAAAAATTCAAATTACTTTTACAAAAGGGGCGAACTACTAATGTCTATATTGTTATTCATTATATCAGTGGTTTTATCTAGTGTACTGATTGTAAAAATAATAAATTGTTTTGAAATTAGTTATAATGGATTTAGTTTTCTTGCACTGACCATTACATTTCACAGTATATACACTGATAAATATGTAGTTAAGAGTAATAAAAATGTAAGTAATTTTACAGAAAATACAAAAAACTAATTTATTAATAATTATATGTTATATCTTTATTTTAAGAAAAAGAATCAAATTATTATAAATAGTGATATATTTTAGTTTTATAATTTAGAAATTATATAGGTGTATTATAATTTTACGTTAAAGTGATTTAAGGGAGGAGTAATATGGAAAATGATGTGCCAAGTAATGGAACAATTGAACATATTTCCATTAATAATTTAGAAAATACCATTTTGAAATGTAACAAACTTCAAACATTTATTAGCAGCAATGATAAAACACCATCTTGGGATGGGGAAGTGTTTATATATGGGAGTTCAAAGAAAATTAAATCAAATTTGATTGGAAAAGCAAATGTTCAAGTAAAAGGAAAATGGAGAAAAGATATTACAAAGATAGTAAAAGAAATAAGTTATCAAATAAGTGTTGATGACTTAAAAAATTATAAAGACAATGGAGGTACAATTTTTTTTGTTGTATATTGTAATTATCAAAATTTCAGTATATTTTACACATCACTATTACCAATAGATATAGAAGAACTTTTAAAAAATAAAGAACATCAGAAGTCAATATCAGTAAAACTAGGTTTATTTCCAATGGATAATTCAGATGAAATATTTAATGTGTTTTATGAATTTTATGAAAATTCAAAGAAGCAACATCAAATAAGTCATAAGATAATAAATAATTTTTCTAGAGGAATTTTAGATAGTGAAAGATATAATTTAGTTATGTCATATTCTAATTTAAAACTACAAACTAAAGAGGAGATGATGAAGCATATTTTAACACACCCAACTTATTCATATATTCATGATAATGAGTTAGGTATCGATTCTGTATATAAAAAAATAAATTTTGATACTATTGTTGAAGAATGCCCAGAAGAAATATGTGTTGATGGAAAAGTTTTATTCAATAAATTACATTATGAATACGACAAAAATGGACTATCCAAAATTAAAATTGGTAAATATATATATTTGGATATTCATAATAAAAAATTCCATTTTAGTGTTGCAAAAACTTTATTAGAGCAGATTAAAAATCTCCAATATATTGAACATGTTATGCAAAATAATGATAACGTTATAAAAATAGATAATTCTAAACTTATGCTCTCACATGATAATATAAAGAAAATATTATTTAATCTAATGGATATTCAAAATGCATTAAAAAAAATGCATGTGAAAAAAGATTTGGTTTTAGAAGAATTAACAGCTAATGAATGGAATAAACTTATTGCTTTTTCGAAAAGTATATTATATGGTGAGGAAATACCATATTATATACCTGATGATGGTCAAATAGGAATATTTGAGTGCAATAACATTAATTTGTTAATAAGTTGTGAACGTGCTCATAACGGTAAATATATTATCCATGATTTCTTCTCTTCAGATTCAAAATGTAAGAATAAAGAAAAAATAGATGAGTATTTAAAATGGGTGAGTTACGGTGATTATTTTGATAATTTTGAGATAAATAATGTGTTTTCAACAATAGAAGCTTTAAATAAAGATGGCCGAGCAAATGAAGCGATTAATGATACTGTTATTTTGTTAATTATAAATTTTGATAGTTCAAAAAATAAAAATTTACTTATTTTAGGATCAAGATTATTAGAGAATATTTTGAAAACAGTAGAAGATACGGATTCAAATTATATTTATAAAATAAATTTGTTACAAATTTTTAAAAGACAGAGAAATTTAACAAATGAAGAAAATATATATTTAGTTGATTTGAAACAGAGAAAAAAGGACAAATTTTGTAAAATATGTTGTGATATATTGTTAGAAAATTATAGAGAAGCTGAAATTGAAATAAAAACATTAAGTACTAAAGAAAAAAATGATTTAGGTAAATTGCCGATTTATAAACTTTATGAATTGGAAACTAATGATAGTAAATAGATATTAAAAAAAGCATAATATGCTTTTTTTATTTTATAGAAAATATAATAATTAAATTCTTTAAAGAAAGGGGATTATGGATTTGTATGATAAAAAGTTACGAAAGATTAAAAAAACAAAACAAAGAAAAAATAAGCGTTCCCAAAAGCGCACAGGATCTAATTGATATTGATACCATCTATAAAGATGGTATTTTTTGTTCTAAGAACAAGTATTCTAAAACATATAGGTTTAAGGATATTAATTATTCAATAGCTTCAAAAGATGAAAAGGTTGGATTGTTTTTAAATTATAGTGAATTGCTTAATTCATTAGACAGTTCAACAATGACAAAGATTACAATTAATAATAGAAAAATTAATATAAAAGAATTTAAAGAAAAGATTTTAATTCCATTAAGAAATGATCATCTTGATAAATATCGAAAAGAATACAATGATATGTTATTAGAGAAAGTGTCTGGAGCAGATGGAATTATTCAAGAAAAGTATATAACAATAACTGCCTTTAAAAAGAATGTAGAAGAAGCAAGAAATTTCTTTTCAAGGGTAACTGTGGAATTATCATCTCATTTTTCTAAATTGGGTTCTCAATTAGAAGAACTTGATGCTATTGAAAGATTAAAAATTCTTCATGATTTTTATAGAAATGGACATGAAGAACAGTTTTCATTTGATATGGATGTTTCAATGAGAAAGGGACATCATTTTAAAGATGCTATCTGTCCACAAATGCCAAAGTTTCATGATAAATATTTTCAATTAGGAGATAAGTATGGAAGAGTTATGTATTTAAGTGAGTATGCAAGATATGTAAAAGACAGTTTTATTTCAGAACTTTGTTCATTAAATAAAAATCTTATGTATTCAATGGATATTATTACAGTTCCAACAGACGAGGCAGTAAAAGAAGTTGAAAGAAAATGGCTCGGTGTTGAAACTAATATCACAAATTGGCAAAGAAGACAGAATGCTAATAACAATTTCAGTGCTGTAATTCCTTATGATATGGAACTTCAAAGAAAAGAGAGCAAAGAATTTTTAGATGATTTAACAGTAAGGGATCAACGTATGATGTTGGGCTGTATGACAATCGTTCATTTAGCTGATAGTCTAGAAGAACTTGATAATGATACAGAAGCACTTATGGCGATTGCAAGAAAGTATATGTGTGAATTGGATATATTGTTTTTTGCAAGTAGACAGCTAGATGGGCTATCAAGTGTTTTACCAATTGGAACAAATAAGCTAAATATTATAAGAACATTACTTACAGAAAGCATGGCTGTCTTTATACCGTTTAGAGCACAGGAAGTTGTTGATGATGGAGGCATTTGGTTTGGACAAAATGCTATTACAAATAATTTAATTATGTGCAATAAAGAAAAATTGATGAATCCTAATGCCTTTCAGTTAGGAGTACCCGGCTCTGGAAAATCCTTTTTGACAAAGGAACAAATCGTATTTTTAGCTCTTGCAACTCAAGATGATATTATTATCTGTGATCCAGAAGCAGAGTATTCGCTTTTAGTTAAAGAGTTGGGAGGAGAAGTTATAACGATTGCAGCAGGAAGTGAAAATCATATTAATGCAATGGATATGCTGGAAGGTTATGGTGATAGTGGTAATCCAGTTGGAGATAAGTCACAATTTATCATGTCTTTATTTGAACAGTTGGATAGAGATGGAATTAAACCAGTAGACAGGTCGATTATTGATAGATGTGTAACTTTGGTATTTCAGGATTATTACCGAACAAGGAAAATGCCTACACTTGTTACGTTGAGAGAAAAACTGTTAGAACAACCTGAAATGGAAGCACGAAGTTTAGCTTTGAAACTTGAATTGTTTACAGATGGATCATTAGATGCATTTGCACATCAAACAAATGTAAATACTTCAAGCAGAATTGTATCGTATGATATTTTTAAACTTGGAAAACAGTTAAAGACAATGGGATTATTAGTTATCACGGATGCGATGATTAACCGTGTTAATGAAAATTGGCGAAAAGGGAAAAGGACACATATCATTCTTGATGAATTTCATGTAGTTTTTGAAAATGAGGAGAGTGCTTCTTTTTTTAACTCGGCGTGGAGACAATTTAGAAAAAGAGATGGTTATCCTATTGGAATTACACAGAATGTTGAATATCTGTTAGATAGTGTTCGGGCAAGTACAATGCTTTCTAACAGTGAGTTTGTTGTTATGCTAAATCAATCATATCAAGATAGAGAAAAGCTTGCGAAATTACTTAATATCTCTGATGAGCAGTTAAGTTATATAACTAATGCACAATCAGGGTGTGGACTTATTAAGTATGGTGGAAATATCGTACCTTTTATAAATAGATTTCCAAAAAATACATTGTTATATAAATTGATGTCAACAAAGCCATCAGAAAAAAATAAATAATATTAAATATAAGCGAAATGATATAGATACATATCTTTTCGCTTTTCATGAAGGGAGAAACCATTATGGATAAACAATTACCAGCAATATACAATGATCCTTACATTAGTGAATATTTTAAGATGCTTTATAAGGAACATAAAGAGGATAAAATAAATGAAACTAAAGAATTACTCGATTATATTTCAAACATGGAAAAGAAAATAGATTATATGACAAGTGAAGTCTTAGAATTAAAGAATACAATAGAACAATTACAAAATCCAACTATTCGAGAAACTATGAAAAGTATAGCTGAAGATATAAAAAAGACAGTAGATAATGGAAAGAAACAATTAAGTGATATAAAATCAAATATTTTATCTTCAGTAAAAGAATGTGTGAATCAGTTTAAACAACATGGTAAACAGGCAGTTATCAAAACGATTGAAATTTCACATTTTAAAGTGGCTCTTGGAAAATTCCATAGGTCACTTTTTAAATGTGTTAATAAAACACATCTACTTATAAATAAATGTGATGCTGTTACTAACGAATTAAGAAATACAAAGATGAATTTTAAAAATATCGGAGCGATTATTATGGGAAAACCACCAGTTAATAAAAGATCGGAAATGAATAAAATGAATTTTATTCAAAGAACGTCACGTTCAATGCTGTCTAATTTAGAAAAAATGATTGTAAAAACTTCAAAGATGATTCATCGAGTGGATAACATAGATAAAAAGTCTGTAAAAAGTGAAATAAAATATTTAGAAAGCAAGACAGCGGAAAAATCAACAAAAAGTAAAATTAAAGAAAAAATAAGATAGTGAGGGGAATATAATGAAGTACTTTAACAATGAACATAAAAAAGCATATCATTTAGCTATAGAAAAAAGTGGAATTAATGATGTTTATCATCAATCGCTATTTTATACATTAACCATTGATAAAGATTGCAGAGAGCATATTAATGATCTTTATGATTTTAATAGGAACACTATTAAACTGTCAGGACTAGATAAATCATGGCATACTTCAGGATCAATTAATACAGCATTGATGGGTTTCAATTTGTTCAATGGTTATGTAGATGAAAAAAATTCAAAAGTTTCAACACCTTATGAACTGTTTTCATGTGAATACAGTTCTTTTTTTATGGAGTCAATAAAATTAAGATATCCTGAATATTATAAATGTAGAAAAGATAAGAGTTTTGATAGCTGTTTATGATAAAGAATATTAAGACAAAAGAAACAATTAAGGATATTAAGACTCTTGATAAGAAAAAGACGCTAGATTCTTTTAATAAAAAGCAAAGTATCAATATAAAAAATAATGTACAGGATGAAAAGGAAAATAAGGAGTCAAATTATGCAATAAATAAAATCAAAGGTACAAGTAAAAAAACACTTGTTAGTACTAGAATAAAAATAAAGAAATATCGAAACCAAAAAAGAAAAAATGAAAAGCTTATAAAGGA
This sequence comes from [Clostridium] ammoniilyticum, assembly GCF_025566905.1. Lineage (NCBI taxonomy): Bacteria > Bacillati > Bacillota > Erysipelotrichia > Erysipelotrichales > Coprobacillaceae > Faecalibacillus > [Clostridium] ammoniilyticum. The sequence continues at coordinate 63,708 of NZ_JAOQJR010000003.1, read as the reverse complement.
AAACAATACAAAAAAGGGTAATATCAAATTAAAAAACATAAAATTATCAACAGCTAAAAATAAAATTAATTCCAGAACAAGTGGTAATTTATCGAACACAATTAATCAAACTTTGTCGAATCAGACAATAAGTCAATCAAGAATGTTGAACAAATATAGAAAATCATTAAATAAGTTCAATGGAACAACCACGATGAAATATTCAGGTAATAAAATTATAGATTTTATAAAAAAGCTGATAAGTTTTGTAAAAAAACCAATAGCAATCATGAATCATTTGATTTCTTATGGAACAGGAATGATTATTCTAATAGTGATTGTTTTATTTATTGGAGTATTTTCTGCTTTGTCAGATGATTCCAGTGTAAATACATCTGTAGAAGGACTTAGTTTGGAAGTAATAGCTTATACACCAGTAATTGAAAAATATGCGTTGGAAAGTGGGATTGGTGATTATGTTTCTTTGATACAGGCAGTAATGATGCAAGAAAGCGGAGGAAAGGGAAATGACCCTATGCAATCATCAGAATGTGGGTTTAATGAAAAATATTCAAGGGTGCATAATGGAATAACAGATGCTGATTATTCCATTAAGGTGGGAATACAACATTTAGCTAGTTGCTTAAATGATGCAAAAGTAGCTTCAAGTGGGGATACCGAGCATATATCATTAGCCCTTCAAGGGTATAATTATGGAAATGGATATATAAGTTGGGCAAATGAACATTTTGGAGGATATACTAGAGCAAATGCAAAGGTGTTTTCTGATGAAATGAAGGCAAAATTAAAAATAAATGTTTATGGTGATCCTGATTACGTTGCACATGTTTTAAGGTATTATCATATTGGAAATAACAATATAGTGGAAGTTGCAAAGTCACAAGTTGGAACAACAAGTGGAAGTAAATATTGGACATGGTATGGATTTAATAAAAAAGTAAATTGGTGTGCCATTTTTGTATCATGGTGTGCAAATGAAAGTGGAATGTTAGATGATAGCTCAGTACCAAAGTTTTCTCTATGTACAGATGGAGAAAATTGGTATAAGAAAAATAACAGATGGAAAGATAAATCTTATGTGCCAATGACAGGAAATATTATATTTTTTGATTGGCAGCAGGATGGTCATACAGATCATGTAGGTATTGTTGAAAAAGTTGAAAATGGAAAAGTATTCACTATAGAAGGTAATAGCAAAGATGAGGTTAGAGAAAAAAGTTATAATTTAAGTAGCAAATCAATTTATGGGTATGGAGTTTAAGAAATAATAGCTTGTTATAAATTTATTATTGTCATATTTTATCGTATTATGGCTTTTATTATGATATAATCTTTAAGCACTTATGTGCCTATGGAGGATCTAGCATGTTTAAACATCATACTAGGAGACTAGCATTGATGTGACTTTAAGAGAGGATTAAATGGAATATTTAATTATTCTTTATTTAATTCTAGTTATTACCGCTTTTATATTGAAGTAGTTTTAACTGCTTAAGTCTATTGATGCTAGTATCCAAAATAGTGAAAAAGGAAGAATTGCAGTTCTTCCTTTTTCTTTAGTCTATTAATGCTAGTCCTATGACTACGCCTATAGTATATCACATTTTTTATAAAATAGAAGTTACATATTTTGAAAATTTTAGAATTAGTCATTTTTTCATTGGAATGCAATAAATTTATGAAAGTATTATAGACATAATAAGAAAAGAATAAATCAATATAAGATTTATAAATTTTTTTATTTTCCAGAATCTAAATAAGTAAATGCAAGAGCTAGTGCACAATAAAGTTTATTACATATATCTATCGTATTTAAAATATTATTAAAGTCAATTTGTGGACATGTAAAATTTAAAACAAGATTTAATACTAAAATAAATAAACTAATAAAAAATATTGAATTAATTAGAAATTGTATTAATATTTTACCTTTTTGAAATATTTTAGATGTAATATAAACACTAATAATTAGTGTAATAGTACAACTTATAAATGTCATCAAGACACTATTTGGAAAAATATAAGGTAATAATTGGATAATAAAAAATGTAATTATAATAATTAAAGAGACTATAGACTCTTTATCTGCACTTTCTTTGATGAATGTAACTATATTAAAAATATCCATATTTCTATTTTCAACTTCATTTAATAATTTTTTAATACTTTTATTCTTTTTTATATTTTTATTCATATCTTTATTTATTTCTTCAAATTCTTTTTTATTGTTTTCTCTGCTTTTTTTGTATTATTTCATAATAACATTAAGAAAAAACAGATTTAGAAAGGCTATAACTAGTAAAAAAAATAAAGGGGATAAATTAAATATTTTTTTATTTGATAATTGAAATTTAATTAAAATTCCTGTAAATAAAATTGAAAAGATTACCAGTATAATCAAAGCACTGTTACATCAATTATTTTGTTTTTTACTTCTTCATTCAGTTTTTGAATTCGAGAACGAAATAGTTCTATATTTACATTTTGATCTGTATTTTTAATAATTGAATTTTGTTAAATTTTTTTCTGTATAATAATTTTTAAAGACCAATTTGTTCTTTTTTTACTTAACTATCTATTTATATGTTATCTATAGTTTTATAGGGAGGAGAAAATATATGAAAGAATTGAAAAAAATTATAAATAATAAAAAAATGATAGAAAAAGGAATTAAAGATCAATTGGACTCTGTAGCAAGTACTTTACAAATGATTCAACAAAGTGATGAATGTACTGATGAGATAGAAAAAATATTATTTAATCAGATCGGCGTGTTAATTTTTACTATAGAGGAATTGGATAATTATTTTGATTTATTTAATAAATTTGAAATAAGTATTAGTTGATTACTAAATTTTTTATAAATATATATTTTAAATACAAAAAAAAGAGTAATAATGATATAATATCAATATAATTAACTTCAAATTTTAGATATGATAGGATAGTGAAATTATATAAAAGTTATTAATTTGGGTTTTATTGAACTTAATAAATATATAACAAAAAATGTAAATGTGAAACTAGAAAAAGAAAGGAAACAATATTATGAAAATTTTATCCCAATCAAAAGATCATAGAATAAATAGTAAGAATTTTTATGTGGAAATGAGTTTTAAAGAATACCTTGAATTTGCACCTCAAATATTATCAAATAACAAATTTCAAAGAAAAAGAGTAAGAACTTCTAAAACTATTTATTCTTTGTTAAGGGAAGATTTAATAAATGGTTGTATAATGCCACCATTGGTTTTAGCTGTAACAAATTTTGATTTAGAGGACACTATATCTAATGAAGTGTTTTACAGTTTTTTACAAGATAATCCTGAAAAAATAATGATTTTAGACGGACTACAAAGAACATACGTATTGCTAGATGCGTATAACTCATTAAAAGAAGATAGTACTAAAGAAGAACAATTACGTAATTTTCAAAATTATACACTTAGGGTTGAAATATATGTAAATATTAATAAATTTGGTGTTTTATATAGGATGTTAACCCTTAATACAGGTCAAACACCAATGTCTGCAAGGCATCAAATAGAAATGTTATATAGTGATTTAAATAATACAGTATTTGACGGAATAAAAATTGTTACTGACATAGAAGGTATGGCTAATCCTGATAATAATGAGTTTACTTTTAAAAATGTAATTGACGGATTTAATTCATATATGAATAGAAGTGAACTACCAATAGATAGGCAGGATTTACTAGATAATATAAGAATGCTTGAGAAAATGTCTGTTGAATCAAATAGTAGTGATATATTTGAGGACTTTTTAAAAAGTTATATTAATATTTTTAAATCTCTTCAAAAAGTTTTTGGTGATGAGGATATACTGGATGATGAAATAGATGAATATCAAATAAAAGGTGCACCATTTGGAAGAAATGTTAATAAAGTATTTTCAACTTCGCAAGCTTTAACAGGATATGGTGCTGCGATAGGAAAATTAAAAGATTTTAAAATAATTAAATCTTTTGAAGATTTAGATCCAATCTATGAAAAAATTATTGAAAACAATAGTGGAAAACAATGGCTTTTAGAAATGATATCAAAACTTGATAATATAAGAGAAAATTCAAAAAAAATAGGTAATGCTCAAAGAATGTATTTTCAATATTTTTTTAGAGAATTATTAAATAAAGAAAATGAATCTTATTTAGATTTGGATAAAGCAGTATATAATGGGTATGAAAAGTATAGAAGTCAGGTAGAATAATTGTATGAAAATTAAAAGTAAAGATATAGAATATGCGTATACTCATCTAAAATTTGATGAAGGTGAGAATGCATTTATTTTGTCTGATGGTCAAGAACATGAACTTTTATTTTCTACTGATTTACATTTGGATACTGAATATGATCCTAATAATTTTAAACTTTATTATTATTATAATAAAAATTGTTCAGAAAATAGTATTTTTCAAGTATATATAAAAAGTGATGAAAATAAAGAAATTCGGATTGGTTGGATATTTCCAATTTCTTCGTTATTGTCTGATCAACATGATGAAGCACAAAATAAATATTTTCAAAAATATGCATATGTTGCACTGTACAACATTTTAAATGAATTAGATATTGTTAGTAATGAAATATATAGTAACATTATTTATGAAGCTTTATCATCTGATGATAGAATTATTTTCGTTATGGATAAAGAAAATATTGTAAATATTGTAAATTTTGAAATTTCTGACTATCAAATTGGATTTTATAAATATGGATTTTATGAAAGCGATAAAGGAATAAGAAACAGTAATTTTGATAAACCAAGGAAAAAATTACATTTAAAAAAATTTTCAAATGCTCTAATTGATAAAAATAGTAAATTAATTATTTTATCTATTTTAGAACAAATAACAAGTTGTTCTTCAGAAATACTAGTTTTTTATTTTTGTTATCAAATTATTGAATTTTTAATAAATAAAGTTTTTGATAATGAATTCACAACTGTTGTAAAAAAGGTAACTGATAGTGTTGAAAATTTATTCGATATTAAAGATGAATTTAATGATTTAATGAATGAAAAAAAACGAGTGAGAAAGTTGTTTAATGATTATTCTAATATTAATTCAAATTCTAGAAATAGTTTGAATGAATTATGCAAAGATCTGTTAAGAGATAATGAACATAGAAATTATAATGATTTAGGCGATAATATTTATGCTGTGAGATGTCTTTTAGTACATAAATTATATTCAATACAGAACATAGAACAAGAACTAGTCGATATTGATTATCGTTTTTTTGAATGCATAATTGAAATATTAGAAACATTTAAGCTAAATACTGATTATAAATAACTATTGAAACTTAACTTTAATGAATTTTGAACTAATTGAGAAATTAATACAATATTTTATTTAAACAATTTATTTTAAATTGTTGATAACGAGTATTAGATTTTTCAAAACACTTATAAAAAGCTATAAAGAAATTGAATCTTTTGATTTAGAATTCTTTATAGCTTTTTTTGCTTATATTTATTTAATAATGAATATATAATATTAACAGAATGTTTCAAATATTTCATAAACAAGTAATGAGATGATTTCATTTTTTATTTTCTGATAATTTTTAATTTTTTTAGTTCATCAACATTAATTTTCTTAATTAACCATCTGACACATGTGCATAGTATGGTTCGGATAAATTGAGTACAGTAATAATTGCTTTTTTAGGACATGGATGTGAATTCAAAATGTATTTCTGTATTTTATTCATGAAATTCTTTCCAGTATATCTATGGTTGAAACGCCACTCTTGTTCATTCAAAAACAAAGGTAAGTCACGTTTAGTTAC
>NZ_JAOQJR010000003.1:0-57579 GCF_025566905.1 [Clostridium] ammoniilyticum | reverse complement strand
ATCTGTTGATAACACTACTAAAAAGGGTTGCTGTTCAGTAGCAACTCCTTGTTTGTGTTCTTCTTTACTTTTTGAGCCTATATAAGCAACGTCTGCTTCATAAAAAAAGCTATCCAGAATTTTTTCACTGTTACTTTGGGACATAAGAATCCTACATTTTCTACAAAGTAATAGCGCTGTTTTATAATTTATTTCTAATTCATTAGCTAATTCAATCGCAGAAAGACCTTTATTGGTCGTAAAAAAGAGATACATTCCTAAAATTAATTTATAAAGATCTAGCTTATTATCTTGAAATATAGTATTAGAAAGTAGGTAATGTTGATGACCACATTCTTTACATTGAAAGACATCACCTCTTTTAATAGAATAGTAATGTGTACATCCACATTTTTCACAGTAAAAGCCAACAGGCCATTTCATTTTGAAAAAGTATTTTACACATTCATCATGATTATTTGCATATTTTCTAGTTAAAGTAATTAAAGAATCTTTCTTTTGTTTTTGATTTCTAGCCATAGTATCCACCTCTTTAAGACAAGTATATAATATTTTAAAGAAGTGATAGATTATACTCCTTGGTTTAAAGTGAGAATAACGGTGTTATATCAAAAGATGTGTCAGATGGTTAATTAAGTTAATTTTTAAAATATTATTTTTTATATTTTCAATAAAATCATCTCTTGAACGGATACTACTAAAATATTTTGCACTTTCTTGAGTATGATTATTATCAAGAATTTCTATCAGTATTTTGATTGTTCTATTCTATAGATCCTTTGTGGATAATTGTTAGGATCTAGATTTCTGATAATTTGTATATAAAATCCTCTAATATTTGATAGTTAATAATATTAGAGGATAAATAATTTTATTTTTTTATTAAAATTCTAATTGATTTTTTGAAAAGAATTTACAATGAACATTATATTTAAATTGTAACCAAAATTTTTTTTCAATATGATTACATATTTTTTGTTGTTCTAATGATAAAATTATTTTTAATAAATCTTCTTTTATTATATTTTTTTGATTATTTGACATTTTTTCAATATTAAGATTTTCTACTAATTTTATAAAATTAAAAATGTTATTTATATTATTTTCTATATTACCTAGACAAAAGCTATTCTTTAATTTATCCATATATTTTTTTATTGATAGAAAGTTATCATAATTTGGAATTTCAAAGTAAATTTTCTTTTCATCTAAATAATCTATTATATCTCTCCATGTTTTTAATATATCTAACATATTATCAATTAGGTGAATGGTGTCTAAAAAATCATCTTTTACAATTAATTTTTTATCATCAGTATTGTTTATTGTTATTTTTGCAGAGTTAAAATAATTTTTTAAGTAGATAATTGTTTCTGTTTTATTTAATATTTCGTCTTGAGCATCAAGTATATCTGAAATACAATAAAAATTAAAATTTTTAGAAGTGATTTTTTCTTGGTTAAGAAATATAACAATTTGATTTAGTTTATCAATTGTTCGTTTAAAATATTGCTTATAAATTTCATTTGCACATTTGTTGATTGATTCGACATCAACATGGCAACCGATTTCATTTAAATTTATTATTGTGTTTTTTAATAGGAGAGTTATTTGTTTTCCATATGGATAATAAATAAAATTATAAAAAATACACCTGTTAGAATAGTGCTCTACGAAATATTTTAGATAGTGATTACTTTTTGACTTTAAATACATTGTATATTTTTCTTCTCTTTCAATAGCTAGTAATACTTTTTTTGCATAATCAACATTATTAACTACATTCAAGCATTCATATATGTATGAATAATAGTTATATAGTTTTAACGAATTACTTTCTAGTTCTCTTAGTATTTGTTGATGGTATTTTTCTTCAATGGAAAAATCTTTATTATATATTTCATATATAATTAATTGGTATAGATCTTGAATTTCGTACTCATCAATATCATGTAATATACAGTTATATAGGTTATTATATTTAATAATTTTTTTATAGTCTTTTATATTATTTAATAAATATAATGAATTAAAAGAATCATTAAAAAAAACCTTGAGCAGAGCAATTCTAAATAAAATTTCAATCCAATTTACCGATGAATACTTTCCTTCAAAATATGTATTAGTGATAAATAATGTTTTATTTACTGTATTAAGTAAATTCTCCATTGTTTTCAATAGTTTCTTAATTTTTCTAGGATTATTAGAATAATATTGAAATTTATTTATTGAGTTTCTTACTTCGCTTTTTTCATTATCATCTAAATTATATTCCAATGAGTATAAAATATTACTATTTGTTTTTTTTATCGTGTTAATGATCTCATCTCTTGTTGTATTGATATTTAAAGTATTGATTAGATCTGAACTAAAGAAAATCGAAGAATATTCATCAACAATTTCTTCAAATAGGACATTGGATAAGTTTATACTATAATCAATATATTTATCAAAAAAATCATCATTTTTATCGAATGAATTTAATTGGCCGAAATTCATAGTAAATATGGTCAAACATTTTTCTAAATTTATGCTTTCATATATTATTTTTAAAATATTAATCTTACTTTTTTCATCTATTATTCTGTCGAGGTCATCAATAAATATAAAAATTTTTTTATTTTCAAGTTTTTTTAATTCCGCGTTCATTTTCATTTTTGCAGTAGCAAAATCAGTATCATTTTTTTCAATAATATTTAAAAGATTGGAAATAAATTTATAATCGGTATTTTCAACCATTAGACTTATAGTTTTAAAATATTTATGAATAACACCATTATTTTTGGTATATATTTTATTTTTCTTCATTATTTCTTCTATTTGATTAGACATATTTCTAAGCATTTGGTTTAAATCACATTCTACACCACATTGTATATTCACTATTTCATTGCCTTCAATGGATAGTTGTTTTTTTAAAGCATTAACAAAACTTGTTTTCCCAGATCCCCATAATCCTGATATTACAATAGAATTATTTTCGTCATAATTATCTAGTAATTCTTTTTTTACTATATTTAATTGTTTTTTTCTTGTTTTAAATAAATTTTCTTTGCAGTCTATAGGACTATCATTTTTTAATGATACTTCATCTTCTGTTTTATTGGATATGTGGTTTATTAAATCTTTTATAATAGTCAAAAAGATAGTTAATTCATAAATACTAATGAATTTTAAAAAAGTAATTTTTCGTAAAAGACATATAAAAACTAATTCTGCCTTAATGACATAAATAAATAGGGTTAATATATGAACAAAAACTTCTTTTTTGGTTTTTGAATATATAAATAATTCAATTAGTAAATAAGTAATCAAAAGAGATATTACTAATAAACAAATAATCGTTGGAGCAAAATTATTAGTAAATTTAATTGTGTATTTAAAAAGACTTACTATATATCCAAATATAAATAGAGAGAATATTTGACATGTTTCGTTTAAAATATATGATATCAATTTTTGATTTATTTTTTTTTTAATTATCAAAAAGATTAAAAAAGCGAAAAAACATGTTGAAAGTAGATAAAAAATATTTTGTAATATAAACTTAATAAGTTCTTTTTTCATGACGTATACCATCCTTAAAAAAATAAATTGTTGTTATTATTATATGATATTATTTTCTATTTTCTATAGTTGATATTGAAGAAAACATATTTAAAAATTTTATATTTGTTAGTTAAAGATTGAGGCGGAATTATTTTAACAATTTTAATTGATCTAAATCACCCGGATCAAGATAAGTGACGAAATAGTCGCAAAAATTTCCAATTTTTCATTATTAATTATTAAAATATGATTTTTAATTTCAAAAATAAAATCATCTCTTAAGTATGAATTTGTAAAATAGTAAGGATACTCGCAAATATTTATATTTTTTAAAATTTCAATGAATATTCTTGCTTGAATTCTTAACTTTATATATTTTTTGAAAATTACTATAATCATGATTTCTTCATCTTTAAAGTATATGATTGTTTTTCATGTAAAAATTTCATCTTATATATATTATAGCAAGTTCAAAATAACAATTTTTGTTTATTTAGCTATGAATTTTTTTAAATAAAGTACTGTTTAATAGTGTATTTTGTGATGTGAAAATGTGTTTTATGCTATAAAAATTTATATTTGGTAAAGGTATATATATTATATAGGTAGAAAAGCAAATAATGATAACAATAAGGAGGTATGAAAAATGAAAAAGATAATACTATTTGCTAATATTTTGATTTTTTTATTATTCATAAGTGCCTGTAATAACAAAAAAGAATGTGTTGATAAGTGTTCTTTATATTATATTTCCTTGATTAATAAAAATTAATTGGTGGTGTATATTATGTTTGAGAGTTTGATACATGTTTCTCAAGTAACTAAAAATGATTGTGGAATAGCATGTATTGATATGATATTGAAATATTATGGATATGACGAAAATTATACCGATATAAGAAAATCATTATATATTACAGATAAAGGCTTATCTATTCAAAATATGGTTAATTATTTTCATAAGAGAAATATAAAAACAAAGTTATATAAAGTTAATACTAATAAGATAAAAATATATAATTTTATAAATATTAATGCACCTATAATAGGATTATTAAATGATAAAGATAGCTATCATTATGTTGTTATTTATAAAGTAAGACATGGCAAAATAAAATATTCTGATCCATGTGAAAAAAATATAAAAAACGAAAAAAATATAGATTTTTTTAACAAATTAGATTTGTTAATATTTCCAGTTATAAAAAAAAGAAAACATATGACTCTTAAAAATAATTTTATTTTTTCTAATATATATAATGAACGTAAAAATATTGTAAGAATATCTTTAGTTATTTTTTTAGCTTCGGCGATAGGAATTTTGTTGTCTTCACAGTTCGGATTATTTATAGATGCATTAACAAATGCCAAACAAAATATTTTTTTTAATCAAATGGTTATCTTGTTAATATTATTTATAATTTTGAACGTATTTAATTGCTATTTAAATGGAATTGAAAATATGATGTGTTTGAGAACTATTAAGAGAATTGAAAATAATATTTCAAAAAAGTTAGTTGAACAGATATTATATCAAGAAGTATATGATTTGAATCAATATAGTGTAGGTGAAATTACAAGCAGAGTGAATGATTGTGTCACAGTTTCAATGACAATAGCTCAGTTTTTTCTAACAATTTTGCCAGATATTTGTATCTGTGCTTTGGGAATTGTAATTTTATTTTATATAAATTGTAAATTGTCAATATTATTTATTGTTTCATTGTTTTTTTGTGGTTTGTTGATGATTATTACTTATAAAAAAGTATATGAATTAGAACATAATAATGCAATGTTATATTCTGATTATTATAGTCAGTTAATTGATATTATACGGGGGTTTTTAACCATAAAATCATTACGATCTGAGGAATATTTTAAATGCAAAACATTTAAGTTATTTGATGATTATACAAATGGAAGTTTACGCAAAGAAACATATATTACAAAAATATCCATTCTTCAAACATTGTTTGTAACTTATGCAAATTTATTTATATTATTTTTGGGAATTATAATGGTAGAAAAAAATATATTATCTTTAGGCAATTTAGTAATATTTTCGTCAATAACAGGGTTAATTGAAAATATTTTCACAAGAAGTATTAATTTTCAGTTTGATTTAGAAAATTTTATAGTATCGTACAATAGATTGACGCAATTATTTATTCAAAGAAAAAAAGATAAGACAAATAACGATAGAAATGAAATTGAAAATATAACACTAAAAAATGTGAATATTTCATATGGTGAAAGAAAAGTATTAGAAAATATTAGTTTGAAAATAGAAGATAAATATACCATTATTAATGGTAAAAGTGGAACAGGAAAAACCAGTTTTGCAAAAGTTTTAAGTGGATTAGAAAATCATTATGTTGGAAAAATAGCAGTAAATAACAGTAATCCAGATAAATATTTTAATTCGATAGTATATATATCTAATAATAGCGATATCTTTGAAGGAACAATTAGAGATAATTTGTGTAATGGGAAAATAATATTGGATAGTTACCTTAAGAAAGTGTGTAAAGACTTCTGTGTCGATAAAATTATTAAACAAAAAAACATTGGGTTAGATTATAAAATTGTTTCTAATCAAACTAATTTGTCTACAGGAGAAAAACAGCGAATTGCTTTGGCTAGAGCAGTTTTATCTAATCCAGCTGTATTAATATTAGATGAGGCTCTTTCAAATATTGATATAGAAAATAAAAGAATAATTTTAAATAATATAAAAAATTATGATTTTAAATTAATAATTATATCTCATGAAAAATACACATTTCCTGATTGTAAATATTTATTATTCGAGAATAATACTGTCAAGGAGGTGAAAAAATCAAATGAAAGTAGAATCGTTAAACAGTAGTTTTTTGAAATGTTTGGAATATATATTAAAGAAATATAGATATAAATGTAGTATTCAAAATAATAGATACATTTTTAATAAATTAGTTCAGATGGAAAGTCCTTATTCTATTTTAGATGAGCTTAATATTAAATACCAAAAGGTAAATTGTTTAAGTTCGGGATATAACATCAAAATTGAAAATAATATTGCAAAGGTGATTTGTATAGATAATGATGATTTAATTGATGGGACAAATGGTTGTAGCGATGAAGTAATAAAAGATAAAAGTGATACTTTTATAATAATTGAAAGTATACCAAATGATTGTATAAAATTACTTTCAAAAAAAAACTACATAATATATTCTATAAAGCAATTTCAATATGATCTAATTAATTTGCTAAAAATTTTTATAATTGCTCTCATTAATGATATATCTATATTTATTATTGGTGCTATGTTTGAAAATATAATCGATAATTTAATTCCTTATCGTAATATAAGAATGATATTTATATCTATATTAATTGCTTTTTCTTTTTGTATATTATTTTTAATAAATACAGATATAAAAAAGCGTTTATTTAATAAAAGGGCAAAACGCAGCAATGAGAGTTGTTATAAGATTATAAATCTTATAACAACTGTATTGATAATAATTCCAATATATTTTTATAACTTAGAAATGTTTAAATATATGCTTTTTTCAGTAAGTGTAATATTAATTTGTGATTATGTTTTATTTCTATTAAATTGTAATATAAAAAGTAATTTTTACAAATTTTTCTATATTTTGTTAGTTACTTTTTCTATATTGATGATGGTTTTTACGAATATAGCAATTTATATAAACAATGGTATTAATAGAGGAAGTATTCTTTCAAATTTATTGATCTATTCTTATATAATATATACTGCTGTTGACGCATATGATTTATTTGAAATAGTTATTATTAATTTAAAAAAATTATATAAAGATTTTTATATTAAACAATTAAATGAATTAAAAGAATCATCAATTATTAATGAAATCAATGACATATTTATACAGGACAATAATAAGAAAAAAATTTATTTAAAAAAAGGAGCTTTGAACGTAATACATAGCTTTCAAACATCAAATAAGAAGAATGCATTTGAACTTTTTAGATACTTAAAAAGATACTCTAATTTAGAAATATTTTTTAATAAAATAAATTGTTTGAATATAAAAAAAGTATCTATAAATGAAAAATGTGTAGTAATAGGAAATAATTATTTTGATAAATCCTTAGAAGTTTATGACTATTTAATCGAACAAAATAATATTGATGAAAAAAGTCTAGAAATTATTTTAAAAGAAATAAATTTATACGAGTGTTCAAAAAAAAATCTAATTAAAGGAAAAGAATATTTCACAGATTTTGAAGCGCTACTTTTGTTAATTTCTTATTATATAATTACAAATAAAAAAGTGATTATTTTTGATAATATTTTGTCAAAATTCGATTCACATACACTATATTTAATAGATAAGGTTTTAAAAAATCAAGAAATATATGGAATTTCTTTTGAGTGTAATTGTTTAAATGATTATTTTCCTAGTACATTGTTATAATTAGAAGGAGAATATATCTATGAAATTATTTAAGAAGATAAAATATGGAAAAAAATTGATTTTTTCAATGTTGTTATTAGCAGGAAGTATATGCTTATGTATTAATGTTGTTATAAATACTGTGAGTAATGAAAATTTATATATTCATATAAATGAAAATGAGTTTTTTGAATTAATAAACTATAAACAACAACGTATAGTATATTTTTATAAAAATGAATGTTCACCATGTAATAAATTTAAAGATACTTTAAATGAGGTAATAAAAGAAGAAAATTATGAGATATATGCATTTAACATAGATGTCAGTAAAAAGAATATTCTAGATTTTTTAGAAGAATATAAAATAGTATCAACACCAACGATTGTAGTTTATAAAAATGGTGTTGAAGAAAGAAGAATTGAAAATTTGGTCGGTATTTCAAAGTTAAAAGCTTTTTTGAATAAACAATAATAATTATTTTACTTCAGTGTGGGAGGTAACTATTATGGAAAAATATCTATTACTTATATTGAAGCAAGAAAAAGATAGTGCAAAAAACATCATTGCATCAATTTCAATAGTATTGGTAGTATGTATGATTTTTCTTAATATATTGTATAATCCATTTTTAACGATCAAGCCTAAAAACTTTTTTGATATCTTTATTATTCCTTCAATAGTCTTACTTATATTAGTTATTTCTACCATGATAATAACGTATTCTTTTAATTTTTATCTTAAACAAAATTCTAAGGAATTAGGGCTAATACGCTTAATGGGATATGATTTAAAAAAAACTATAAAATATTATAGCATAAAGATAGGAATATTGTATTTTATAGCATTTGCTTTTTCAATTTTACTTTTAGTAATATTTATACCTATCATTCAATTTATTTTATATAGATTATGTTCTATAAAAGGAGATGTATTTTATTATTCTTGGCAAGCGTTTATTGAAACGGTAATTATTATTATATTAATTTTGTATATAGTTATATTTTATCAAATAATGTATATTAATCAAACTAGTGTGGCAGGGCTTCTAAAAAAGGATAATATTATATCATCAAGAAAAATAAGTAAATTTTTAGGTTTTTCTCTACCGAATATTATATATGTAGATTTGTTTTTTATAGGAATTATTATTATTGCAATGTTAGATTTTTCAGGAGGGCTTTCTATTATATCATTTTTTGGGGTTACGGGTACATATGGTTTATCAAAAAGATGTATACCTATGTATTTAAAAAATATTGCAAAAAAAAATAATAATAAAGATTATTATATAATAAATAGCGAAGTTTCATTATTCATGCAACAAACTAGTACATTGCTGGTATTTTCTATTTTAATACACATTGTTTTACCAATTTTAATAGGTGTGATGAATGGAGAAAACATTCTAGTATTTTATATTTATAATATGGCATACGTTTTATTAAATAGTATTATTTGTCTTTGTATTTATAAACTGTTTTCTTCATCTTTAATAGAGAAAAAATATTATTATAAAAAATTATATAGGTTAGGATGGACCAGAGAAAAAATTAAACAAGTAATATATAAATCTATAGTATTATATTATTTAATATTATTTATCATTAGTATTTTATACATTGGAGCTGTAGCATTTTCTATGAGGCGAATAGATGATGTACTGCTTATAATTTTTTTGATTATTTTTGAATGCTGCATACCATTCGTAATTCTAATAGATAAAAGTTTTAAATTAGTAAGTAAAATTGAGGTATAGAAAATGGATAGAATAGTAATTGCAAATGATCTTACAAAAATATTTAACAAATATAAAACAAATCAATTAATTGCTATTAATAAAATAAGCATAGAAATTAAGGAAGGGGATTTTATATGTATAATGGGAAAATCAGGATCTGGGAAAACAACATTACTAAATATATTATCTACCATTGATGATTATGATTCTGGAAATTTGAAAATTTTAGGTTATGACATTAATAATATTTCAGAAAAAGAAAAAGCAAAATTGAGAGAAACGATAATAGGATATATATTTCAAGATTATAATTTATTGGATTCTCTCACTATAGAAGATAATATTTGTTTTTCTAGTATTGTTAACAAGGACGTAGCGGATAGAAAGAGTTTATATGATATATTAAAAAAATTGCACATAATGGATATAAGGGACAAATATCCATATGAGTGTTCTGGTGGTCAACGACAAAGAGCTGCAATAGCAAGGGCTTTGTTACAAAAACCGAAAATATTATTTGCTGATGAACCAACAGGTAATTTAGATAGCAAAAATACAATACAACTCATGAAACAATTAATTAGTTTGAATAAAAAAGGAATCACAATCGTGATGGTGACACATGATTGCAAAATAGCATCGTATTCAAATAATGTATATTTTATTAACGATGGGAAAATAGTAAAAAAATTAGAAAAAAATAATAATGTTAATAATGAATTTTATAAGAATATAGTAGATTATAATTTTAGATATATGGAGGCTAATTATGAAAAATAAAAAAGGAATTATATTATCAGTATTGTTATTACTTTTATTAGTTTGTGGTATTGATTTCTATAAAAATAAAACTGATTCATTTTCAAATTTTGATCATATTACACCAAGGCAAATATTGATGCAAAATAAACAAAATTATTTTGTCTATTTTTACAAAAAAGATTGTCCTTATTGTAAAAAAATTGAAAAAGATATTATTAAGTTTTCTAGCAATAAAAAAAATAAAGTTTACTTTGTAGATGTATCACAACATAAAAAGGATATAATTCAGTATGATTGGGTTGATTTCCATACAAATAACGATATTGAAATAGGAAAATTGACGAAATCTGGAAAAGTAAAGTATTACAAAGAATTTTCAAAGAATTATTTTAAAAATAATAAAATAAAGAATAAATTTGATAAAACAGTAAAGGTTAAAATAATAACTGCTGATAAGGAATATAAAAAACAAAATAAAAATGCTAAAAGTGGTTATGTTTATGCAAGTATTCAAACACCTGAAATAGACTATTCTTCTCTACAAATTGGTAGACAACCGGTTATTGCAGGGGTACCAACGTTATTAGAAATTAGAAATAAAGAGTTTTATAATTATTATTTTGATTCTCCTGAAATTAAAGCATTTTTGAAAAATAGCGTTAATTAAAATATAATTAATCTTATTACATTATTAATAAGATTAATTATTCCCTTAAATCTTCCATAGACATAAAAGAGATGAGGAGGATAAAAATATGAAAGATACAGAAATTTTATTGAATAGTGTTTTTGAAGAAGTAGAACTAGATAATATTGATGAAATTGAAGCGGGGAAACTTGCTTCTTGGCAATGTTCATGGCTATCTTATTGTTGTATACATGGATTGATAATTGGATCATCTGCATCAGGATGGTGGCCTGGTATGAATCCAGATACATCTGGTTGTGATGCATATAATAAGTGTTGTAAATGAAAATTGTTTGAAAATAAAATTTTCTTCTTAAAACAGTATCATTGCTTATTACTATTTATAATATAAATTCTTTTATTGTTTATGGAAGATCTAAAGGAGATAAAATTATGATTGATAAATATTATAGTGTTGATTATTTGCATCGTCTATATAATATGTATGATGATAAGTGTGTAAAAGAATATATAGACCAAAGAATAGAATGTATTTATAACATAACAAATAATGATGTTTTTCTCAAAAGTAACTATATAGATGATGAACATGTTGATTTAAATAAACTTAATAATGATGGATTAATAAGTTGTGTAATATTAACTTATAACGAAGAAAGGTGTATAAGGCGCTGTTTAGTATCAGTAATTGATATATTTGATGAAATTATTGTAATGGATACAGGTTCTATAGATAATACAATAGACATTATAGAAAGTTTTAAAAATTCAAAAATAAAACTTTATAAAGAAACATGGCATGATGACTTTTCTAGTATAAGAAATTTGGCTGCTAGCAAGGCAAAGTTTCAATGGGTATTCTTTTTAGATGCAGATGAGTTTATTATGGATATTTCATATAAAAAATTACATACATATATATGTGGATTAAATAATTTTGATGAAAGAGATAATATTGTTCTTTGTCCAACGATTATAGATGATGGCATAAATTATGTCCACAGAGATATTCCCAGAATTTTCTATAATAGCCAAAATTGTTATTATTATGGATTAATTCATGAAGAAATTAGGACTCGAAAAGGCACACCTTTATTTTTCCATACGAATATAAATATTCTTCATGATGGTTATAGAGCTGATATTTTAATAAAAAAAGATAAAAAGAATAGAAATCTAAATTTATTAAAAAAAATGATAAGTTTAGAGCCATCTAATATTAGATGGAGATATTTTTACTTAAAGGAGGGATTTAATAATCTATCTTTAAAAGAAATAGAAGAGGTTGTTAATACTTTTTTAGTAAAAAATGAAATATGTGATTTGATATATGAAAATGTAGATATAAATAATTATACATTTTTTATAATTGAACTACTTTGTAGAAAGTATATACAAAATAATAAATATTTGGAGGCTAAGAAATGTACAAAAATTATGGAATCAATAATTCCACAAAATAGTGATAGCATTTACTTTGATGTTTTATGTAGTTATTTAGAATCTAAAGAAAAAATTATCAATTTATTAAATGAATTAGTCTATTATAGAAAAAGTCACTTTTCTACACAAGATAATATGTTTACAACGGAAGGTTATCACATAGATTTATTAATAGGAATTTTGTTGTTTGAAAAAGGTGAATTTAAAAAAGCATATCAATACTTTCAATTTCTATTAGAAAAATTCAATGATAAGGAAACAGTATTTTTAATAAACAAGTTCTTAAGTGCCAAAGAAAAATAAAAAAATATTAAGTTTTTTATGAAGTGACGAATATATTAAAATTAAAGGAAAGGATAAGTATATTGTTTGTTTTTTAAGCAATATATATTTAAAAATATGAATAGTATATTGATAATTGGAGCACATCCAGATGATATTGAATTAGGATGTGTTGGAACGGCTTTAAAACTAAAAAGTATGGGTAAGAAAGTATATTGTTTAATTTTAACAAAAGGTGAAAATTGGGAGAAGAAAACTTACAAAGAAAGAATTTTTGAACAAAATAAATCATTTGAAATAGAATCTTTTGATGGTGTCTATATTGGAAAATATAGAGATGAATGCATAAAATGGGAAACGGAAGCGATAGATTATGTTTCTAACATCATAAAAGAAAATAGTATCGATACCATTTTTTCTCAATACTATCTAGATTCGCATCAAGATCATATAGCAGTATCTCATATTGCTAGATCAGCAAGTATGTATTGTAAAAATTTGATTTATTATGAATCATTGACAAGTTTACAATTTTATCCTAATTTTTATGTGGATATTTCTTTATATGAAAGACAAAAAGAAAAAATGCTAAAATCATTTACTTCTCAATTAGAAAAATATGAGAAAAGAAATCAAAATTTAATAGAATATATACATTCTAAAGATAAATTAAATGGTATAAAACAACATTTGGATTTTGCAGAGGGATTTATAGTAGAAAAATATTTATTAGAAGAATTATAAATTTGATAAATTATAGGAGAGAAAATTATGAAAAAAATATATAAAACAAATTATAAATCAAATATTAATAATAGAAGTTTAAAACAAGATGCTTTTTTTCATCCAATACCTGTATTTGATTTGAATATAGATGAATTTAATAGATGCATAATTTTAAAGTTAAATACAAAGCAGGATATTATTTTTTTTAAAGATATTAAAAATACTTATATAGGTTTATCCTATGGACTTCAGCCATTAGGAGTAACTCAAAATATAGAATATTATATAGATTTACATATTGTCACTATTGACAACGAGGAATACGTATTAGAATTTTTAAGTTACTCTTGTTTAAAAAAGTTAGTCTTAGATTTGACTAAATATAACATTAATATTAATGATCCAATGAATATAGTCCCTGTAATAAATGACAGTATTGATCCTATAAAAAGAAAACAAATAATAGAGCTATTAAAAAATAGAATTAGTGAATTTGAAAATGATGAAAAATTAGTTGAAAAAAATAGAAGAAAAAATAAATATGAAAGACGATTCTAAAATAATAATATCTTTGAAATTAAAAAATATAGTTTAATGTTTAATTGTTTAGGAGATGTACGCATATGACCAGATTGAAAAATTACGATAAAAAAAGGCATTTGAAAATGTGTTTGTTTGGATGTTTAGCAGGAATATTTATTGTGTTTATAACTATTATTAATTCAACACCTATGTTACAAAAGTATTCAAAAATAGGAATATTTACATTAGAAAATAGATCATATTTTGAAATATATTTTATATATATAATCGAAATATTGTTATTTTTTAGTGGACTAGCCAATGGATTATTTTGGATTATAGAAATTACAAAAGAAATACCAGTACAATATAAAATAGTATGTTATTTCCTTACTGCATTTTTTTCTATAATTGTATCAATAATAGGAATATTGACATTGCTACCATTCATAGTATACGATATATATAGCATAAATGTAAAATAATAAATATAGAATTATTAAACATAATATTTTTAGGTACTCAAGAGGCTATGCTATGGTTCTTTGAGTACCTAATTTTATTATAAGAAAATATTAATCGTAAGGTAAATGCCAGATAAAAAGTAAGCGCCAAATAAAGTAGAGGATGGAAATATAATAAATCTTCATTGATAATTATAGTAGTTTTAGAAAATTAAAATTACTATATTATTATTAAGTATCTTTAGATACTCAAAAGACTGCATATAGTAATTTGAGTATCTAATTTCAGCAAATAAAGAAAAATGGTGGATTAGATTATTTTATAGTTATAAATAAAACAAATAATATGACAAACATAAATGACGTTACTTTTGTTACATTTGATACAAATCTGTATAATTTTTCACAGGAATGTGATGTGTTATATCCTAAAAAAATATGATAATTTAATGTGTAGATAGAGATAGGTATATTAATTTTAAGAAATGAATATTAAAATAAATAGTATATATTTGTAATAAGCATAGAAAAGAAATAAAATTTTTAGGATTAAGATTTCAATAGTAGCATTTGTGTTGTAAAATAAAAAATAATTACTTACTTTTTTGCAAAGTAAGAAAAGAGGTATAGAAAACTAATGAGTTTAGTTTAATCTATAACCTCTTTTTTTATTTTCCAATAATTTTGTATTTTTTTTAGTTCATCATTACTAATTTTTAAAATATCATTTTTAATACTTTCAATAAATTTATCCCTTGAACGAATACTGCTAAAATATTGAGCACTACCTTGAATGTGCTGATCATCTAAAATTTCTATTAGCATTTTTGAATGTTCAACCCTATAAATCTTATTTGGGTAGTTATTATGGTCGCAATTTCTCATATCTTTAAAGTACATAGTTGATTCCATGATAAAATTTCACCTCATGAGATATATTATAGCAAGATTCAAATATAAAACTAGACTTGACATATTAATTATTTTATTTTGAAAAAAATTTAAAGAGTATGATAAATGTTTTATAAAAAATGAGACATGATAATATAGCAATTAAATGTTATATATTTCTATATTTAAAGCAAATAATGGAATATTTGTATCTTATGATAAATTATTGCATTTTATGTAATAAATATAGCTATTATTTATAAAATTTAATATTCTATAATTGGAGAAGGGAATGATAATATGCAAGGTATTTTTTTAAACTGGTTATATTCAATTTATCAAATAATTATTCCATTGTTTTTTAGTATTATTTTACAATATCTAATTTGTAAAAGTTCTTTAAAATATGGATGGATTATACCAACTTTATCTGTTTTATTTTTTGTTTATAAAGTTTTTAAGATATTATATCCTTCTATGGCTATGAATTTGTATAAACTTAATCCTAATATCATTGTTCTACATATTGGAATATTGATTATTTATAGTACATTTTTCTTAACAACATTTTGTATTTATCTTATGAGCAAGAAAGAAGGGAAAAATCATGAAAAGAATTACTAAAATTATTGCAATTATTTTAACCGTATTATCAATAAACTGTACATCTGTATTTGCTATTGAAACATCTGTTTCAAGGTATGAAATAAAACAAAAACTTTTAGAAGTAGGTGTAAATGAAAATAAAATAGATTCGTTGGTTACAAAAATACAAGATGGTGAAAAACTCGATTGTATGAAAGAAAAGTATAATAATATAAAACCAACAGTTAAATCATGGACTGATACGGGAGGATATGAAAAATATGTATATCCTGATGGATCGGTAAAGACATTGAGCGTTACACCAGCAATTGTTACTGGAAGTATAATTGATGGAACTCGTACAAGTGGGTCAAATTGGTATGAATGGAAAAATGCTAGAGTAATTGCATCTTGGGGAGTAGTTACAGCTAGTTTTTACGCAAATATATTTGGAGCTACTGGACAAGGTAAAATTAATAAAGTTTGGGGTAAAGGTGTAACTGTTGTTGGCGGAACATTTAGTGGTCTTGATTTAAAAACAGTAAGAGCAGAGACTACTAATAGTACACCGGCACAAGCAAGATTATATTTTATTGGAAAATGTACAGGTGATTTTGGACAATCAACATTCTATTTAAGACTTTATGTTCCGTATAATTCTGCCCCATATGCTAAATTTTCAATGCCTAATTAGTGATGGGAAAGACGTATTATTACTTATTTAGTGAGGACAATAGGAAGTAATTATTAGTTAAAATATTCTTATAGTAGAACAAGAAGGACTATATTATTTAAATTATTAGTTTTTGTCTTTAAAATTACTAAAAATAGCGGGTATAGTTATCTCGCTATTTTTTATAAAAATTTGACGTAGGTTCTATAAAATATATTTCGATTTACATAGGTTTTAAATATTATAGAAAAAAACATTAATTTAATAAGTTGTATTTTATAGAAAACAAGGATAAGATATAAGAAAATTGTTATTAATACATAAAAATGATAATATTAAGCATAGATAATTGAATATTATCATTAATACAGGAGGGCGAAGAATATGGATTTTTATACACTAACACCAGCTACTTTTGAAGAAATGTGTTTTGAATATGCAAAACAAATCTATAATAAAGATGATTATATTTTATTCCATACTCGTTATACACATGATGGCGGAAAAGATATTGAAACGAAGTTTTTTGATGAAATACATGAATATAAAATTTGGGCAGAATGTAAGCATCATAGAAGAAATATTGGTTTAGAAGAAATAGGTAAAAATGTTGTACTTGTTATAGCGCATAATATTAATAAAATAATATTTTTTTCTTCAAGTCTGATTCGAGATTCGGCAAAAAAAGAAATTATCCATATTAGTAGAAGACTAAATTTTGAGGTTCAATTTCTTGATGATACACTTTTAAAAAATGAATTAATAAAATATCCTGAATTAGTAAATAAATATTTTCCAAGTTATAAAATAAATCAGAAAGAAATACAAGATAAACTATCGATAAAAATAAAATTAAATGAAATAGGTATTTGTGATCCTGAATATAAAAATACTTTTTATTTGAGAGATTCAGATATGTTTTATACAAATGTTTTTATAAGTAATACAACCAATCATTATTTTTCAAACATTAAGATTGATTGGTTGGATGATGACGATAATATAGAAATTTTAAATACATACAAAGATGAATGGATATCTGAAGAAATAAAACCATTTTCTGATTATTTAATAACTTTTTTATGTCATGTAAAGAAACTGCATGGTAAAGAAATCGAAATGCCAAATATTATTTTAAGCTATGATTACGATGATAAAACATATTACAATGATAATCAATTACCAATATTAAGTCTAAAAAGATATAATTGGCATCCACTGCAGGGAAGTAAATACATAGAATTTATATGTAACGATTTTGCTAATGCTATTGTGAAAAATAAAACAGGGTTATTTCAATATATTGAAATAGAAGGAAAAACAGGATGTGGGAAATCGCGAATTATCAATGAAATGAAACCTAGAGCTCTAGAAAATGATTATCTTTTTTTATCGTATGATAGTTATAACTATCAAGATTTAGACATAATTCGAAGAATCATTTGTGATATAGCGGGTATTTCATATAAACAAAGAAATATATTTTATACGCAAGAGCAATTAGAAAAATTAATAATTTCTCCAAAAATTACAGAAAATGCAGCAAAAATAATATCTAATTTTATCTTCAAAAATGATAAGAGTAATGATTTTATTAATATTATTAATTATATTAGTCAATATACTGCTATTTTAATTAAAGAAAGATCGAAAAACAAACCAATTATTATTTCAATAGATAACATTCAAAATAGTAATTCAGTATTTTTAAATTTGCTTATAAATCTAATTGAAGATTTTGAAAGTAATAATATTCATGTTATATTAATAACTTCTCTTAATACCGAAAAAATATCAAATGAAAACATAGAAATAATAGATAACTATAAAAAAGTAATTAATCATAATCGAAATTCAAAACCTAATCAATATTTGTTTTTTAATCCTAAATGGTTTGAAAAAGATGTTATAACATTTTGGATGGAATCTTTAAAAAGATTTGATGCAAATGATTTATTGGTAAAACAATTAGTACATAAATTTGGAGATAATCCTTTAGAAGTCACAATGGTGTCTGATTATTTAAAACAAAACTTAATTTTAGCACAACATAGTAATGAAGAGTGGTATGTATACAACAAGGATAAATTTTCTAATATATTAAATGAATTCTTCTCAGGATTTAGATTAATATTTAAAAACAAAATTAATGCAATCTTCGAGCAACATAAAGAATTTTTATCTTCTTTAAAAGAAATAATATCAACATTAGTTTTATTTAATAATTCCATTGATACATATTCATTATTTAGAATAGTTGATTCAAGCGAAGCAATTGATATTTTGAAAGAAAATTCGATTATAAAAATTGAGGATAATATATATTCATTTTATCACGATTCAATATATTTATTTTTTAAAAAAGAAGGTATATATACATATAAAGTAATAGATAGAATAATTGATTTTATGAAAAATAATGAATTTGAACAAAAAAAATTAGTAAGTTACAATATTTACTATTGTCAAAATAAGATTTATGAATACTCAAAACTTGCAAAAGAAATACTAATTGATTATATAAATGATTTTAGTTACATACAAGCGATTGAATTTGGAAAAAATTTGTATAATAACAAATCTTTAAAAACAAAGAATATCAAATTGTATTTACAATGTGCACACTTATATGCGTTTGCATGTTCATCTTTAGGAAAAAAAGATGAAAGTTGTAATATATTCTATGAATTGTCTAAATTATATATAACTAATCAAGCAATTATTGATATTGAAGAGATATGTGATTTTTTCAGGGACGCTATTAATTCTCAATTACAATCTAATAGATTTGATGAAGCTTTGGAAATTATAAAGATTTATAAAACAATAAACCCTAAATCAAAAATTCACGATTTTCTACTTTATAATAGAGAAGCAGTAACTTATTTATCAATAAATAAGATTGATAAGGCAAAAGATATATTTGAAAAATCATTACGTGTAGCAGAAACGATAGAAAATAATTCAAAATTTTGGACAAGTACAACATATAGTGATATAGCATTAATGTACTTTTATAGTAAATTTAAAGAAGAAAATAAAAAAAAGACAATAGAATATTTAAAAATGGCAATTTCAGATTATTATCAAAGTATTGATGAAACTGTCTATCGTAAACACGAAATAACATGGCATGAAGCATTTGTAGATATTTTAGAAGAACAGTATGATAAAGCAATTAAAAGGCTATCAAGAGAATTTGAAGAAAACCATAGTTGTCTTTCGATATATGAAAAATTTCGCATTAAGAATCTTATAGCTTTATGTCAAATGTATAAAGGTGACTACAAGAAAGCTATTAATGAACTAAAAAATATACAAGCAGAATGTGAAGTTAATCAACATTCTGCAGCAGTTGCTAAGTTAAATAATAATATAGGAGTAGCATATATGTTATTAAATGAAAATGTGATGGCATACGAATACATTAAAACTGCTTATTTACAGATACAAAGTGCAAACATATATTTAAAAATGTATCCTATAGTATCTAATTATTTGATTATAATAAAAATGTTAGGTAAATCAACAGAGGATGTTTTAACTAATTTGAGTATGATACACGATCCTTTTTTTATTAAATATTGTAAGAAAGTGTGTAAAAAAAATACGGATATTGGACAATCATGGACAATGTGGAACTTTAAGGGAATGGATTATATCTATTAAATTTCATTAATAGGTATAATATTTCCATTCCAGTCAATGATTAAATCTCTTTTAAATGGTCGTTCATTAAACCAAAGTTTATTATTAATTATTAAATTAAAATTATCTACAAAGTAAATTATAGGCATTGAAGTTTCAACAATGGAATAATCTAATAAATTATATAATTGTATTGGAGATTGAGATGTGTTACGCAAATCAATTTTAGAAACAATATGTATATTTAATGCTTTTTCCAAAACTTTTAAATAAACCTCATCGTATCTTGTATTTGAAAAATTAAATACTTTGTAATATCGAGAAGAAATGTTTTCTTTATATTCTGAATACATTTCTTCTAATTCTTTTAGAGCTATATCATTCATATTAAATGAAGCCCATTTTTTAAAAAATAGTGATCGTGCTTTGATATAAGAAACATATCTTATATCACCTGATGTTCCACCACCATGATAAGCAATAGATTTATTTGAAACGTAATTATTTTTTGAGGAAATTTTTAATGATAAATCTAAATCACAATGCGAATTATAGAGTGTTTCATCAAAACCACCAATAGAATTGAACAGTTTTTTAGAAATAAGCATTGATCCTGAGGTAACAATATTAAATTTTCTATCTTTTGATATATATTTACTAGGACGATTATTTTGATATTTTGGTTTGATAGAATCAACTTCATATAGTAGCATACCAAAATACTCAATACCATTGTTTGATTGTTTTAATATTTTTGAAGATATTGCGCCAAAATCAGGGTGTTTTTTTGCAGTTAATTCCATTTCTATTAACCACATGCTATCCACAATAATGTCTGAATCTATAAAAATTAGGTATTCTCCGTTTGAATTGCTTGAACCGATGTTACAGGCTGCAGAATATCCAACATTTTTGTCATTGTTAATAATATTTAAATTGTCTATATTTTTAATATTATTAAAATGATTTCTATTTAGTTTTTGAAATTCATTGTCGTTGACAATTATGATTTCATAGTCTTTTCTATTCTTTAAGGCTATACTAAGTGCATTAAGACAAGCTTGTAATTGATTTAAGTTTTTATAAAATGTAATTATTATTGAATATTTTAAAAAATTTGATGAACTGTTCTTAAATATTAATTGCTTTTCTTTAGCCTCCTCTCTACCGAGTAGTCTTTTATTTTTGAAATAGATTTTTTGATTTTTATCAAGCCATGTTCCAGAAAAAGAATGGATACCCATGCTTTTTTTAGTTATATTAATACTTCCAGAATTAAAATCAATAGGACAAAAATATTCAGTGGGGTAAATTTCTATATTATTAAACTTTTGATAAACATTTTTATTTTTTAAACCAAGTTTTAAAAGATAATTTGATATTATTTCTACATTTGTTATTTGAGAATAGCTCTTATCACTTTGAATAAAGTGTTGTGTATTATAATAATTTATTAAATGTAATAAATTAGGATTGCTTTTTTTTGAAAACATCATAGCAGTTTGAACTTTTCCAATACTTTCAAACCCTAAAGTAAGATCTGCAGTTAATAAATTTTCAAAATTTTTAAAAACTTCATAATCTGTATCAAAATAGATACCTCCATAGTTATATAATGCATATAGTCTTACATAATCAGATACAAATGCATATTGTTTAGCTTCATAGGCTTCTTTTGTATAGTCACATATATTCACATCAAAATTATTTTCATTCCATACTATTATTTGATAATTTGGAAAATGTTCTTGCCAACTTTTAATACAAGCTATTGTATAATCTTCCATTTTTTTATTACCAAACCAACAATAATGAATTATTTTTTTCATATTCAATTCCTCCTACTATTGATAATATTCAATTATCATTACTAGAATAGAGGAGCTTGTTTATAAAAAATAACAGTGATAGAATTATAAGATGAAATATAGAAGGTGATAAAAATGGATAGAAATAATAATGTAATAAGAACTAAACCTATAGGTATAACATCAGATGATAAATTTCCTGTTTCCTATCAAAGTGCAAATACTTTCTTTCATTTTGTAAATAAGTTTAATTATTTAAATGAAATGATAAGTGATAAAAAGATTTATCCTAGATATTGTAAAGAAAGTCTAGAATACTTAGATTTAGATATAAAAAATATTAGTGTTGCGATGAAATGTTTTTGTAATATTCCTTTACATATGGTTCAAGCGCACAAGAAAGAATATGGTACATATTGCATAGGTTTAACAAAAGAATGGGGAATAAGAAACAACCTACAACCCGTGATTTATTATAATCAAGAGTCTTCTTTTTATAATTCAATAAGAAAGTCATATAATGCTGCTATGCAATATTCATCTGATGATGATGTATTAGCAGATATAGGCGAAATGACAAATTATGTTTTTAAATATATGAAACCTGTAATTGGAAGGGATTTGAAAACAAAAAGAATAAAAGATTTTACAGACGAAAAAGAATGGCGATATGTACCTGAAATCAATGGATTAGATTTTGGAGAAATTATTGTAGAAGAAAACGTAATTAATCACCAAAATATCATAGAATCATATAATAAAATAATTAAAGATAAAGGATATTATTTACAGTTTGATTATGAAGATATTAAATATATTTTTGTAAATAATGATAGTCAAAGAAAAAATATGATAAAGAGAATAAAAAAATTAGATTGTACACAAGAGGAAAAGGATTTATTAATAACAAAAATATGTATTTGGAAAGAAATGGAGGGTGATTTTTGATGGCAAATTTTATTAAAAATTTTAAAAATCAAAATTATAATGATGGTTTTCTACCACAATCTGTATTGGAAGAGTTATCTAAAAAATGGAATGGGAATTTGGAATATGTTTATAAAGAAAATGGGACATATATGTTAGAAGCAACAAATGGAAAGATTGAATTAGGATTTAAAAATTTTGAAATTGAGAATCTAGATGAAATTAAAGATAAATGTCAAAAAGAAAAATTAACAATGGAGGATTTGATAGATTATTCTTATAACTCTCAAAAGCCATTAACTTTAAAACCTCTAAAAAATTTTCAACAGTTTATCAATAATGAAAGAATCGATAATAATGAATTTATAATTTCTAAAGATATTATAGCAGATCCTATACCTGAAAAATTGGTGATTTTTCCAGAAAAAATGAATAAAAGTATTAAATTAAAAATAGGTAATGGAGAAGAATCATACGTTTATACATTTATTCAAAAACCTATTGATAGTTTAACAAAAAAAAGATTTGTAACTTCACCCAATTCAAAGCTCCTCATTGATTACGAAATAGATAATGAACGTATTAAATTCAATATAGAAATAAATAAACTACAAAATACTACAATTAAGGAATATCTTGAAACATTAATTTTTATGCAATCGATATTTAATAATGGAATGTATATTAATGATACATATATTAAAGGCTCGAAAGGTAAAGACGAAAAATATGAAAAGCGAGAAAAATTAATCGATTTATGGAATAAGGTTTATCAAATAGAAAAAATACTGGGCTTAAGATTTACAATTACTAATGACTTATTGGATAAGAAAGATTTAGATAATATACTTTTGTTATATAAATCGTTTATAGAAAATAAAGCATTAAGGATTAATAAAAAAATAAATACATTATCTTTTTCGTATGAGAACATACCAGAATGGTTTATCAAAGATGTAAAAGAAAATAAAGAAAGAAATTTATGTTTAGAATATTCTGAAAAATACAGTTTTAATTTATTAGGGGAAAAAATAGATGTACTAAAATTAAAAAGTTATTTTAATTTGTTTGTTGATGAAGTTGAAAACTCTGAAGAAACAAAAAAAATTCATTTGATTTTAAAAGAAAACGATGAAAATAAAACATATGAAAGTGTACAATTATTTAAAAATGAACATGATCTTGAAAAATTTTTTAGCAATAAGGATCATCTAACTGAGTTACAAAACGCTAAATGTTCAATTCCTATCTATTATTAATTTATAGAGAAGTTTGACACACCAAATTATTAAATTATAAAAATATCTTTATTTTGTGTATTTTCCTTCAATATAATTTTAGTTATATTGAAGGGAGAAACAAATATGAAAAAAGAAGAATTGGAAAAATATTTAGAAACTTATTATGAAGACTGTTTATTGCGAAAAAGATTAAGTGATAAAACGCTAAGGGCATATAAAATTGATTTAAAACAATATATTAATTTTATAGATGATTCAACAGAAGATACAAAAACAATAAAGGATTATATTCACTTTTTAAATAAAAAATATACTAAATGTAAAACTATAAAAAGAAAGATAGCAAGTGTTAAAGCGTTTTATTCTTACTTAGAATATATAGAAATAGTAGAATA
This sequence comes from [Clostridium] ammoniilyticum, assembly GCF_025566905.1. NCBI lineage: Bacteria > Bacillati > Bacillota > Erysipelotrichia > Erysipelotrichales > Coprobacillaceae > Faecalibacillus > [Clostridium] ammoniilyticum. The sequence goes on along the minus strand of NZ_JAOQJR010000003.1, from coordinate 32,845 downwards.
TTCACCATTTCAAAAAATAAGGACAAAAATAAAAGAACCAAAAGTGTTGCCTAAAACAATACATAAGGAGTATATTAGTAAAATTATCCAGTATTTGCTAGATGAGGTAGACAATTCAAAAACAAATTTTCAAAAGAAAATATCTTTTAGAAATATTACTATTATATGTTTATTATTTTCAACAGGAGTAAGAATATCTGAATTATGCAATATAAAATTAAAAGATATTAATTTACAAGAAAAATCATTAAAAATAGTTGGTAAAGGATCAAAAGAAAGAATTTTGTATGTAGGAAATACAGATGTTGTTGAACTTTGTAAAACTTATATACAACTTTATAGAGAAAATATAGATTGTGAATATCTTTTTTTGAATAAGTTTGACCAACCCTTGTCCGAACAGACCGTGAGAATATTATTAAATAAGTTAGAGAAAGAATTATCTTTACAAACTCATGTAACACCACACATGTTTAGACACACTTTTGCTACAACATTATTAGAAAAAGGAGTTGATATTAGATATATACAAAGTATTTTAGGACATAGCTCAATTTCAACAACACAAATTTATACACATGTTACATATTTCAAGCAAAAAGAAATAATGACAGAAAAAAATCCTATAAATGGTTTTATAATAAAAAATAAAACTAATTAGATAGATATTAATTTTTATGTATGGAAAAGTAGATATATTTATAAAATAAATTTAAGTACAAAAAGAGTTGAAAAAATTTTTAATTGTACTGAATTAATAAATTATTGTAAAAAAATAAATAGAAATATTAACGAATTAAATGGTATAGCACATATAAAAGATAATCTTTTTTTAATATTAGGAAAAAAATTGCCAAGAATTTTTTTAGTTCGACTAACGTAATTTTTTAGTATAAAGGACTATTTTAAATATAGAAATTTAAAATAGATAAATTGAAATGAATTTTGTTATTTGGAAAATGTAAGCAAATGACAAGATTCATTTTTTTATAAATATATTCTATAAAATTATTTAAAGATATAGTGGCATTACATACTTATAACTTATTTAATTATGTTTTCTATGATAAAAAAATGCATTCTATGATGAATAAGTCACAGTTTTTGTAGATATTTTTTAAAATGTATAGTACAAGGTGACAAGACACTGTCAGAATACAAATATGAGTATGACGGACAGGACAATATTATTTCAGAAACAATTAATGGTGTCGTTAACAGCTATGACTATAATGAATCGGATGAATTGAAAGCTTCAACAAAAACGATTGACGGAAAAACAGTCATAACTGAATACAGCTATGATCTTTTTGGAAACAAAGTAGAGTCATCAAGTGATGGAACAAATAAAATCTATCGTTACAATGACAAAAATCAGTTGACAAATATTAAATCAAAAGATGGACTTACCGATATCTATTATGATAAAAATGGAAATGTAAGAGATATCTACTATGCAGGTGGATACAAAGAATATTATCAATATGATGAATTTGGTCAATTGACTACTTTAAAAACAAACAGAGACAGAACTTACAATTATGAATATGATGGTGAAGGTGATCGAATTCATGATGAAAAGATCATCATAGGTATAGTAAAAATATTATAGAAATTTATTATTTAACAGAGGGTAAGAAATATGAAATTAAATTTGACGATGGTACTAACATAGGGGGTTGTCGCTTATCTATAAAAAATGATTATGTAATAGTGCGACTTGATAATTTTTGGAAATATCCTGTGAAAGGTAAAGGGTATATATATAATCTATCTACATTATTGGAAAATAATGGATATAAATTAATATAATCTTGTTGGAGGTGAAGAAATTATATAAAAGTAATCTATTAAATTAAATAATGATTATTTTAAATAAAATAATTTTTTATTAAAAGAAATTTTAAAAGAATAAAACTGAATATAGACAATAAGACATTGGTAAAATTTTTCCAATGTCTTATTGTTAAGTTAGAGAGGAAATACAAATTGAAAAAAGAAGTTGTAAAATTAAAGAGTGCGGAAAAATTATATAGAGAATTTGATAATACGTGTACAAGCAGAGCAATGATAAAGGAGACGGGCATATGTGCAAATCTTATATACATAATAGAAGTTATTTTTATTGTTTTAGTGATATTTATATATTACTTTTATAAATTTTATAAGTTAGGATTTAAATTTAATGCTAAAACTTTTGAAATGATAAGTATTCATGATGGTAAATCATTTTTATGTTATATAGGAACGTTACTGTTTTTTATGTTTATTACAGTGGTTACTTTGTTTATTGGGGAAAATGTTTTGACAAACAAGGTTATGGATACTTTTGGAATTGAAAAAAAATATAAAAAGATTTTCAATAAAACTAGTGAGGTTGATACTGATAAATCAATTAAGAAAAAATGGTACAAAAATGCAATCTATAAGATTATTAGTAAAATACAAGTTCCTAGCGTTAATGAAACAATTAAAGAATATTTAGAAGAAGAAAAGGAAAAATTCATAAAAAAACAATTACAAGGCTATTCTAAAGAACAATTAATGACAATATATAAATTTATGGAGAATTCTATACGAAACGTATCTTTAGAAATAGCAAATACATCAAATATAAATATATATATTTCTTTTTTAACCGTTTTTTTAACTGTTTTTTTAACAAATTTATTATCTTTTGATAACATTGAGAATATGAAAGATATAATTATTGTTCTAGTTTTTACTTTAATTGTGATAGTAAGTTCATATTTTCTTTATAAATTCCTTATTTATTTATATAAAAAATATGAAACAAATCTTTTATTGGGATATTTAAAAAAAGAAGAAAAGCAAATGAAACAATTTATAGAAGTATTAAAGGATGTAATTATTAATTACGATTATTATTTTAATGATAAAGAAAACGTTAGTGAAGTAGGAAGACAACTCAGTTTAGATATAGGAAAACAACCCTTTTCTTTAAAAAGTGTGAAAAACGATATAAATAAATTAAGGACAAGATTTTTACATAGATCAAAAAAATAAGTAAAAATTAAACTATTTATGAATAGTTTAGTTGAGAATAATTACTTGCTTTTCTAACATAGAATAAAAAAATAGAGGTGATATTATATGGATAATCAAAGTATTATACAATATGCAAAAAGTAGGCATATTGAATATTGTGTTCATTTTACAAATATATTAAACTTAAAGAGTATTATTAATTATGGACTTTTACCAAAAAGCATTTTAAAGGAAAAATCAATGAATTTTCAAGAAAATGATGTATATAGATATGACGGATTTGAAAACGCAACTTCTTTATCTATTACTTCACCAAATTATAAAATGTTTTATTCACTAAGAAATCAATACGCATCTACAAGATGGGTTGTTTTAGTAATTGATGCATATTCTGTTTTGTCAAAAAAATGTGCATTTAATTATACAAATGCAGCAAATTATTCATTAAGTAGGATACCGATTGAAGAAAGAATGACATTTGATTCTTTTAAAAAAATGTTTTCCGAAAATAACCCTGATCGTACCCGTGAACAATTGAGATTAGCAGATAATGAGACAACTGATCCGCAAGCTGAAATTTTATTATTTGAAAAAATATCATATAAATCTATCAAATATGTAATTTTTAATTCAATAGACGTATATAATGAATATAAAGATTTTTTAAATGAATTTGGAATTCTAGGTGGGGTTGATATAGGATACTTTTCACCTAGAAGAGATTATTCTTATTGGTTAAAATAAAAAAAGGAGATGACATAGTATTGTGGCTAGTAGACCAATATTTCATACTTTACCTTATTATCCGTTTTATGAAGAGATAGACGTAGATTTTGTCTATTTTTCAGGATTTTCTAAAATTCAAAAACAAAAAAGCTTGAATAGTTTACAATCCAACTATATTTTAAAATTTAAAACCAGAAAAGTTATAGATATTTCAACAAAAAGTACTTCAGATTTAGGAGTTAAACTTAGTGCTTTTAATTTAAAAGTAAAATATAAGAATAATCTCTTTCCCGTTGAATGTCTTTTTCAAGGAAGTAAGACATTCAAAAGTGGTGGACCGTATAGAGATTTGCTGTCAAAAAATCCAAAAGATGCGAAAAGAGACAAAAGATTGAAAGAAAGTGGAGAATTGATACATTTCAATTACTTTAATATGATTTTTCCCTTAGAACCGAAAGATTATTTTTACAATTGGCTTTATATCAATTCTTTATATAGAAATCCTGGATTGGCCAAAAGAATCTTAGAATTTGATAGTTTTTCCGATATTGAATTTAATCCTAAAAGATCAGTTAATTGTCAAGCAAGAGCTGTAGCAATTTTTGTAGGACTTAGTAAATCAAAAAAATTAGAAGAAGCAATGAAGTCAAAGGAATCATTTTTTAAAGTAGTGTATGGAGAAAAACACCATAACAAAGTTGAGCAACTAAATATTTTCAAAATGTAAAGAAAATAGTAAATTTAAAAAAGCACAAAATTTCACGGTTATTAGTTATCGGATTATTCTGTGCTTTTTTAAATTCAAATTATTTGTAGATGATCTTTGTAAGAATATAAATATTTATATTTATTAAGGAGGTTAAGATAAAATGAAAAGCTATCTTTACTTTTCGGATTCTTTATCAATATTATTATATTTTTAATAGATTGCTGTATCTAGTTATAATTTTTTTAATTAATTATATATTTAATATAGTACATTAGCTCTGTAACAAATAGAGCAGAAAACATACCTAAATTAAGAATTTTATTTTTAGAAATTATTAGAACTAAAGAAAAAATAATAATAAGAAGATATTTGTAGTAAATATTATAATTTTTCAAATGTAAAGTATTTTCTTCACAGGGCTTTATAATAAAAAGTAATATAATTAGGATAGGTGAAGCGATTTTTAATAAATTATGATAAAAGATTTCTTTACTTAGTATATTTGTTAGTGAGTATATAATAACCATTAAAGAGGTACATCCATATATTGTTTTACAATGAAAACCTCCCAATGTAATTCTCAATATACAAAAAGTAGGTATAAAATATAATCCAAATCCACAATTTTGAAATAAAATAGACAAAACGATTAAAATTAATATGGTAAATAAATTATAAATCAAAACTTCTAGTCCGTATTTTAAAATATCTTGATCATATGCTTTTGAATCAAATTGTGAACATAACTTATTGACAATATTTTTAAAGTTCATATCATAGCTCCTTTTTTTTATCCTCATTATTAATTATAGACATTATTTTATTTTTTGATAATTCATCAAGATCAGTAATATCGATAATCATTCTTTGGTTTCGCCCACATAAAAAATCTAATGTTACTTTATAATAATTGGCAAGTGATATTAAATTACTTACGCTTGGTTCTCTTTTTGCCAATTCATAAGCAGAAATTGTTGTTCTATCTATGCCTGTCATTTCTTCAGCTAATATTTGTGTAACATTTTTCTTATCTCGTAAATATTTTAAATTTTTACCAATTATTTCTTTGTACATATTTATCACCTAATAAAAAGATATACAAATTTTTGCGACTCTAGGTCGCAATGTTACAATTTGCCACATTTTTTGTTTTTTATGATAAAATATTGCATAATATGATAAAAATGTATAAATATCATTAAATTATATTTAGATTATAGTAAGGAGGAGATAATTATGAAAGAACGTAGTAAAAATAGGGTAAAAAAAGCTGTATCGAAAAAAGCATGTGATTTTCTTAATTCACTTGCATATACATCTTGTTCATCATATTCTTTTGTAGGACCATATGAGCCAAAAAAACCAGAAAAATTAAAAAAACAAACTAATATTTAATATATCAAATATGATATAATGAAAAAAAGAATTAAGTTACTTAATGACTTAATTCTTTGCTTTTTTGGAGGTTTTTATAATGAATATTGTTTTAGTTGATAATGATATTGAATTTTCTAATAAATTAAAAGTAGATGTTAAGTCGTATTTTAAACAGCTAGATGAAAGTATTGATTTTATTATTTTAAATGATTCATTTGATACAATAAAGGACATTGATCAAATTGACCTCATTTTTTTAGATGTTGATTTGAACTTTGAAATGAATGGGATTGATATAGGAGCTTATTTGAAATCTAAGTTTCCTAAAATAATTATTGTATTTGTATCCATGCATGAGGATTTTGTTTTTCCCGCATTATCTATTGGTTTTTTTCAATTTATAAGAAAAACAAAATATGATTTTGATATTATAAAAGTATTGAGACAAATAGAGGCTTATTTAAAAGAAAATTTAAAAAAGATATGTATTAAAATGGATGGAAGAAGCCATATTGTTAGATTGAGTGATATAAAATATATTATGTCAATAGGTCATGATCTATATATTAGTACATATAAGAAGGAATATTTGATATATTCATCTTTAAAAAAATTTATGGATCAAATATCTTTTAATGAATTAGTTCAAATTGAAAGAAGTCTAGTAGTTAATCTTAATTTTATAAAAAGAATGAATAAAACAAGTGTTATAACATTAAATGATGAAGAATATTTTGTTGGTCGAAAATATCAAGATGAGCTAGTAAGAAAATATGAGGAGTTTCTTTTAAGATGATTTTTTTTGATATTATTATGACATTGATTGAAGATTTCATCCTTACTTATTTTGATTTTAAAATATTAAATATTATTAATAACAAGTTAATTATTTTTTTAACACTTATCTGTACATTAGTTACTTTTGTATTTAATAATTTGCTATTAAATAATTATTGGTTAATGATTATTTTGATTGTAATTTTTACTTTCATATCCTCTTTTTATGATAAAAAAAGAAATTTAATATATTTTATTGTACCAGCAATATTGATAATAATTCTACTTTTTTCTAATACAGTGTCTATTATTTTTGTTTCCGCAATATTTTTCATAAATCCAATGCAAATTTCTTCTAATAATATTTACATTATTTTCTTATCTCTTTTATCAAGAATTGTATTTTTAGCTTTATCTTATTTATTTAGCTATTATGATAATAAATATAGATTGAATAAAAACAGATTATTAGTAGGTAATTATTGGTGGTCGTTTTGTTTATTTGTTTTATCTTTTTTAGGAGTGTATACATTATTATTTGAAATGATTTTTTATCATATGGTAAATTCTGCTAATATGTATAAATTATTATTTCAATTAATTGTCATGTGTTGTTCATTTTTTATATTTTATTTTAATATTCAAAAAGAATATCAAAACAATCTCATTCTGAATGAAGAATTGGTAAAAAGTAAGTATGCGGCAGAAACCTATGAAAAGATTAATAAGCTTTCTTATCAAATGCTACAAGAAAAACATATGATGTGTTATATTTTGATGTCTTTTAAGCATTATTTAGATACGAATAATTATGATGCAATTGAAAGACTGATAGAAACACAATTAAATAAATTTGATTTTTATAAATTTTCTAATTTTACAGGTATCAAATTATTTGATAAAGAAATTGTTAAATACTTTATTTCATTAGAAAATGATGGCTTTTCAATAAAGAAAGTTATGACGATAAATAATACAAGAATTTTAGAAAATGAAAATTTTGTTAAAGAGATAAAGGCAATCCTAAAACAAATTACTGAGTTTTGTTTAGATAATAAAACTTTTGAATTTTATCTATATGAGGTCAATGAATTTGTAGTTTTAAAGATTTTGACATTATGCACAGATAAAGTATTTAAATTTAATGATAGCTATGATGAAAGTGTTGTGGAAAAAAGAAAACTTCAAATAAAAAATGATAATATAGAGATTAAAGTACTTTTTAAAATAAATTAATGAATTTTCTATTTTATTTTCTCAAAATTATATTTTATAAAGAAAAATTAGATATGAATTTTGAATGTGGGTTTAATTTAAAAACTGTTTAGTACATATTGTATATATAAGTAATTCACTTTTTTACTTTAAGTGAGTTGCTTTTTTTTTTGGTTAAATTAGAGCAATACCTTCTATAATTATTAGTCTTACTTTCTTTTTATTTTCCTCCATTAGTCGAAGGAGGAAAAATAGGAATGCAAACAATAATTGTAAATTTGAAATCATTATATCCAGAATACTATACGGAGGATATGCTTATTGAAGTTGCGACAGATATATTAGAAATCATTGACAAGTATGAACATATTGAATCAGCATATGATAGAAAATTAAGATATCATAAAGTATACTATTCTCTAGAAAGAAGTCCATATGTTGAAATACATAGGGAGGATTTTAATAGGAAAGATACAGTATATTTAGATAATATGGTTCATGATGATCTTTTGAAATTAATTATAGAAGGGATTAACAATTTGACCATAGTACAACGTAAAAGAATATATAAAAGATTTGTAGAAGGAAAATCACTACAGGTAATAGCAAAAGAGGAAAATTGTACAAAACAATCAGTATTCAAGTCAATATCTAAAGCATTAGATAAACTAAGAATAATATTAGAAAAAAATGGATATGATGTAACAGATTAAAATCTATAGAGTAATTGTGATTATTAATAATATAATCACAATTACTCTTTTTTATATGTTAATTATAGAAAATAAAAAAGTTATTTTTTTTGAGGTGACAAATGTTGCTTTTTTCTCCTTATAGATGAAAAGAAGATTTCTTTGAAATATAAGGAGACTTTTTTAGAGTACATTGAAAACAGAATAGTAATATCGGTAACGTTACTTATATTTAAGCCCAATCATGAATACGCCATGACCAATATGTATTGAGAGCGAATAATATTTGATGGTAATCATAGGTGCTGCTATGAGGCGATGATAATATAAGAATATAATGATACGCATAGTGTTCGCATGAGTAATTAAATTTGCCGCACGCAAAACACTATTGAAGGTTAGAATCCTTTGAGAACATATAACGCCTTGAAGATTATGTGGGACTCGTGGAATTGCATAGCAAAGCAATCTACTGATATTACAATTAACTAAAAGCAACTTTACTGTTGCTTTTAGTCATACATAAAAAGAAGGTGATGAAGTTGATAGAAAACATAGTAAGAGGAGAAATATATATAGCTGATTTGGATCCGTGTATAGGCAGTGAACAAGGTGGTATCAGACCTGTTGTGATTATTCAAAATAATACTGGCAATAGATTTAGTACAACTACTATTGTTGCACCGATTACAACAAAATTAGGCAAAGCATATTTACCAACACATTTGGTTATAAATAAAAGAACAGGAATTTATAAAAAATCTATGATATTACTTGAACAAATAAGAATTATTGATAAAAGTCGGCTGTTAGAAAAACTAAGTATTTTAGAAGATCAAGAAATTGATTTAATGGATAGGTCTTTACGGATAAGTGTTGGTTTAAATTAATGTACGATTAATAAATTTGCACATTTGTATGTGAATAAACATCTTAATAAACTAAAGGAGAAGTCAGAAAGTGAATAGAATAAATGATTGGGATAAACAGATATTAACAGCACAGGATATTGCAAGAATTTTTAAATGCGGTAAGAATTTAGCTTATAAAATTATTGAAAGTGATGACATGAATGCTGTTAGGATTGGCTCAACAATACGAGTATCTATGAAATCTTTTAATGAATGGATTGATAATAAAGGTTTTCTTTTAAATAAGGAAGAAACATTTGATAATCAAGTTTATACATTGGAAGAAATAAAAGATATCTTAAAAATTGGAAGAAATTCTTCTTATAATCTATTAAATGAAAATTACTTTAAGATCATTAAACTAGGAAAAATTGTAAGAATATCTAAAAAATCATTTGATAACTGGCTTAATAAATAGAATTAGGAGGAACAAATGTGGAAATAACAAAAAGAAAGTACATTACTACGATTACTTATGACAAAATATGTAATGGAGTAAAAAAGATATGTAGAGAAAGCTTTTTTGATAAGAAATATGTCGATATTAGAGTAAATGAAATCAATAATCGTGAATATGATAAAGAATATAAGATTGATCAAGATACATTGTTTATAGATTTCATTGATATTTATTTAAAGAAAGTTTCTTTAAAAATTGACACTTATGAAAAGTATGAATCATATGTAAGTTTAACATACAGGTATATTATGGATTATTTTGAAAATACTTGTATTAAAGATATAACACCAATATTTATTGAAAATTTAAGTAAACAAGTTGATAATCAAATTTCAAAATTTGGTAATAAAGAAAAAGTAGTATCAAAAGCGGTAAAAAAAGATATTACAAACTTTTTAAATAAATTATTTAATTATTCAATGATGCTTAATTTATACGAAATAAATCCTATGAAAAATTATAAAATTCAAAGTCAGTCTGAAGAGTTCTCACTTGAATGGAGCTTAGATACACTATGTAATGTTTTTGAATTGAGTAAAGGAACTAGGTTTCATATGTTTTTGCACTGCTTTTTTGGAACCGATTTAAAAATTAATGAAATTTTAGCATTAAAATGGGATGACTTACATATAAGTGAAAACGATTTAATAAATAATAATTGTTATGCAGACGTAAATAAGAAAATTAATAGAAAGAGTACATCTTATATTAACGATAATAAAAAAATGATTTTAAAAGTGTTTGATAAAAAAATAGGTAATGAAGGGCGAACAAGGTTGGTTATTTATAAAATAACAAATAGTAAAAAAATTCATATTCCTATTAATGTAGCTAAGTTACTGATTAAGTGGAAAGAAACAGAAAAGCGAAAAAAGAGTTGCTATTGTAATTTTGTTGATAATAATTTGGTTTTTTCATTAAAAAATGGTAAAGCTTGTGAAGATAGAATTATTAATAAGGAATTTGACACATTGAAATATTTAAATGATTTACCAAATATAAAATTTATGAAATTAAAATTGTTTTCTAAAGAGAAAATTTTATATAATGAGGAAACTATGACGATAAGAGAATTATATTACAATACTCTGTTTTTTGATTATTCAAAATGGTTTGAAGTAGGTTATATGAAAGAAGGAGGAATTTATCGTAGTAATTCAATTTCAGCAGGAACAAATTATCGCAATATTAATCTTAAAGATATACAAGTTCCAAAGAAAAAAGAAATAAATATATTAAAGATTATTTCATTACTGAAGAACAATCCTGATTTTTCAAAAGAGTTGACAAGTATACTCAAGTAGTAAAGCTGTCATTTTTTAATCGCATGTTGGTAAAATATAATAGTTTCCATAAAATGGAGGGTGTAGGAGGAAATAAACATGGCATCAATTACAAACAAACATGGAAAATATTATGTTGTTTATAGATTTGATTCATTCGAAGGAAAAAAGAAACAAAAATGGGAATCTTGTGAAAGCTATGAAGATGCAGTATTTAAAAAGAAAAAGATTGAAGACGAAGTTAATAATCAAACTTTTGTGGCTCCAAATAATCAAACTATAAGAGAATTTTTAGAAGTTTTTGTTGAATTATATGGAACAAAACGTTGGGGATTTAATAATTATAAGGCAAATATTGGTCTGTTAAATAATTATGTTTATCCAATTATAGGAAATAAAAAAATACAAACATTTACAGCTTTAAATGTTGATCAGTATATTAATAAACTGACCAAAACAAAAAATGTAAATTATGGTGTAAGAAAAAATGCTCCTCAATATGTTACATCTCACACGATTAAATCAATAATAAAATTATTAAGATGTGCATGGAGGCAAGCAATCAGATGGGAAGTTGTTAAGAAAAATGTTTTTACAGATTCTAATATTCCGTATTATGAATCAAAAGAAAGTGAAATATGGACAGCATGCGAAATTCAACATGCTTTAGAAATATGCGAAGATCAAATTTTATATTTGTGTATTAATTTGGCCTTTTCATGTTCATTAAGAATATCAGAAATATTAGGCCTAACTTGGAATAATATTCATATTGAGGATGAAGATTTTGAAAAAGATAATACAAGATTAGTTGTTGATAAACAATATGTTCGTATTGATAAATCAATGATAGGTATTTTGACTAAAGATGAAATATATAAACAATTTGATTCACAGGTAAAAAGAGATTGTAAAACAGTAATGGTATTAAAATCGTTGAAAATGAATGGTAAATCTAGAACTGTTTGGATACCTCGAACAGTTGCTTTTATGTTAAAAGAATGGAAAAATAAACAACAAGAGATAAAAAATGAATTTGGTAATTTATATGAAGATAATAATCTTGTTATTTGTTTTGAAAATGGAAGACCTATTGAAAAATCAAACATTGAAAGAAGGTTTAAGAAATTTATAGAAATAAATGGTCTTCGAAAAGTAGTTTTTCATTCTTTGCGACACTCAAGTGCTACTTATAAACTTAAATTGAGTAAAGGAGATATAAAAGCAACACAAGGTGATACTGGTCATAAATCTGCGGAGATGATTACAAAAAGATATGCACATATTTTAGATGAAGATAGAAAAGTGAATGCTACAAAGTTTGAAGATGAATTCTACGCTTCTAAAGAAAATGAGGAAAAAGATGATGCATCAGAATTGTTGGATATACTAAAAAATAATGATGCATTAAGAGAACAATTGAAAAAAATGTTATCTTTATAAATGGACTACAGGTCCATTTTTTTCATTGAATTTAAGGCTAAATTACTATAAAATTATTAAAAACAAGGTTTTTCCTAACAATGGCTGTCATAAGTGAGTTCGAATCTAACCGAGGATGAATTAGAAAACATAGTAAAATCAAGGCTTTTGAAGGAATATTTCAAACGAGAAAATTTGATGTTTTCTAACAGATTTCTAACAAAGACATAAAAAAATAGCAAAAAATAGATAAAATTAGAAAAATTATAAGATACCAAGAAATCTTCAAAAGTGTTGGTGTATATAGACTTTAAGGGATTGGAGAAAAAAATTAAACTAAAAAAATTGGTGGTTGTTAGCCTCCGGAACGTAAGATCATGAGTTCGAATCTCATTAGTACCGCCATTTTTAAAACAATAGATTATTCAATAAGCAATTATTGCTTATTGAATATTTTTTTATGATACAATAATATAAATGGAAAGAGGAATTGCGTATGGAATATAAAATAGGTGAAGTATCTAAAATATTGAATATTTCAAAAGAAATGATTCGTTATTATGAAAAACAAGGTATTTTAAAACCATCAAGGAAAGAAGATAATAATTATCGTACATATTCAGTCATGGATGTTTTTTTATTAATGGAAATTATTCGCTATCAATCAATTCATTTTGGAATCAAAGATATCTCTGAATTATTAAATGAACATTATTTAGAAAACTATGCACAACATTTGTATCAATATTATCAAGAAATAGATCAAGATATTATTAAAAAAATTTTATTGAAAGAACGTGTTAAAGAATTAGCAGAAAGAATCGAAACATGTAAATTTAATTTAGGAAAATATTGGGTCAAAAATGTTCCTGCATATCAACTTGTGTTTCTAACTAATGGAAAAGGTGATGACTATGATAAATTACAAATATCTATTGAAAATAGAAATTTGCTTTTTTCCAAGGAAAGAATGGTTTATGTGGAATCTATGGTTTTATTTGAAAAAGAGAAAGAAACTTGGTGGTATGGAATGGAAGAGAGATACATAGAATCACTTCAGCTTTCTTTTAAAGATGAAAAGTATTTAAAGAAGCAATTATGTCTATGTACAATGATTGATATGGGTGAAATAGGTTGTTTTAATAGAAATCAATTAGAAAATATATTAAATGAAATCAAAGATGAATATCAAATAGTAGGAACTCCTAGAGGAATTATTGTAGGTAGGGGTTATGAAGGAGAAAATTTTCAAAGGATTATGGAAATACAGATACCAATTGCTTTAAAACATTGAAATCATTTCAATGTTTTTTTGTGTTTTTTAAGCTATTTTACTTATTTGTGTATTATTTCACAAGTGCTTGACCTTGTAATGCTTTCAAGGCGTATACTATAAGTGGTTACAAGGAGGAAAAAGGAATGATAACAAAATTATTTACACCTATGAAAGTAGGAAACTGTACAATACCAAACAGATTGGTCGTACCAGCAATGGTTACAAATTATTGTGATGAAGATGGCTTTTTAACAGATAGATATATGGCCTATATCGAAGAAAAAGCAAAAGGTGGATGGGGTATGATTATTACTGAAGATTATAGTGTTACACCTCATGGAAAGGGATATCAATATATTCCAGGATTTTATAAAGATGAACATGTTGCTTTAAATAAAGAATTAACACGTCGTGTACATGAACATGGTTCTAAGATCTTCTGTCAAATGTATCATCCAGGAAGACAAAGTTCACATGCGGTTAATGGTAATGTTCAACCATTAGCACCTTCAGGAACAAAAGATCCTATTTGTATGGATTTAGCAAGAGAAATGACTGTTGAAGAAATTCATACACTTGTCGAAGATTTTGGTCAAGCAGCAAGAAGATGTAAAGAATCTGGTTTTGATGGAATTGAATTACATTGTGCTCATGGTTATTTATTAGCTGAATTTTTATCATCTTATGTCAATAAAAGAGTAGATCAATATGGTGGATGTTTTGATAATAGAGTAAGAATTGTTGATGAAATTATTGCTGCTATGAGAAAAGAAGTAGGAGATTTTCCAATTCAAGTACGTATTTCAGCTAATGAATATGTTCAAGGAGGACGTACAGAAGCTGAAACATATCAACTTGCAAGACATTTAGAAGAAGTTGGTTTTGATGCAATTCATGTTTCAAATGGAGTTTATGCTGCAGCACCAATTGATCAAATTATTGCACCAATGTTTACTAAACATGCATTAAATATGGAAGCTGCTGCTAATGTTAAAAAGGTCGTTAAAATTCCTGTTATTTTAGCTAATCGTATTAATGAACCGGGAATGGCTGATATTTTACTAGAAATGGATAAATGTGATTTTGTAGGAATGGCTAGAGGTTCTTTAGCAGATCCTTATTTACCAGTAAAAGCTAAAGAAGGAAAATTTGATCAAATTAATTATTGTATTGGATGCCTTCAAGGATGTGAAGGTCCATTATTAACAGGAGGATGTGTCACTTGTTTAGTTAATCCAAGAGTAGGGCGTGAATATGAAACAGATTTAACAAAAACGACTCAACCTAAAAAAGTAATGGTCATTGGTGGAGGACCAGCAGGTTTAGTAGCTGCTCGAACAGCAGCCATTAAAGGTCATGATGTTTCTTTATATGAAGCAAGTAGTCATTTAGGTGGTCAATTTAGATCAGCTGCATATCCAATTGGAAAAGGTGAATTATCTACTACAACTTCTTCTTATCGTGCTAATTTAGAAGCTCTTAATGTCCCTGTACATTTAAATAGTGAAGTAAGTGAAGAAATGATTCAAGAAATTAAACCAGATGCTATTATTCTT
The DNA here is from genome assembly GCF_025566905.1 of [Clostridium] ammoniilyticum. NCBI lineage: Bacteria > Bacillati > Bacillota > Erysipelotrichia > Erysipelotrichales > Coprobacillaceae > Faecalibacillus > [Clostridium] ammoniilyticum. Next base: position 17,432 of record NZ_JAOQJR010000003.1, on the reverse strand, counting down.
GCAACAGGGGCTAAACCAATGGTTCCACCAATTAAAGGTATTGATGGTAAAAATGTATTTACTGCAGAAGATATGCTACTTGGTAAATATGATATTTCTAACGGTCCTATTGTTGTTTGTGGTGGAGGAGAAGTTGGTGGTGAAACTGCTCACTATCTAGCTGAAAAAAATCATGATGTGACATTGTTAGAAATGCAACCTGATATTTTAAATGATATGATGATCATGACAAAAGTATGTCTATTAGAAATGATCCAAAAAGCAGGTATTAAAGTAAAAACACAATTTAAAGTTAAAGAAATTACAGAAACTGCTGTTATTGGAGAAGATGCAAGTGGAAATACAGTTTCGATTCCAGCTGTACAAGTTATCTCTGCTTTTGGTTATAAATCATATAATCTATTAGAAGAAATTGCTAAAAAATATTGTAAGGAAGTCTATGTCATTGGTGGTGCTAAACAAGCAGGTGGCGCTATTCCAGCAACTAAAGAAGGTTTAGAAGTTGGCTTAAAATTATAATAGATATTAAAGGGGCTGTTACGAAATTAAACAATTAATTTCATACAGCCTTTTCTTTTGTAGAATAAAAATATAATAAAATTATTCTACTATAAGAAGCAATTGTTTCTAATTACAATAATTCCTCAAACGTTATCGTTGAGAAATTAATTAGTAGGAAATAAATATCATTGGTAAAATATCAATATCCTATTTCTAGTTAGAAATTATAACAAAAAAGGATGTTATGATTTTAAATTATGTCGTAACATCCCCTTTTTTTGGATTATTTAGCTAATGATTATCGAGAAATAATGTTATATAATAGTATACGGATAATATTCACATTATTTTAAATATATGATTAAATAAGAATAACTGAAAGGGGATAATCATGAAACAATTTAAAATTAATATTAATGATTTATTTGAAAAAAGTGAAGTTGAAACAATGATGGATGATGTTGAAAAATCAGCTATCAGTTATGAAATGAATAATATCAATCAAAAAGTATTAAACGAAATCAGTACGTATGCAAATAATAGAGAACGTATCCAAAACTTAACAGATGAATTTACAGAAATTATGTATCATGATCGTATTTCAAATAATGATGTTGAAAGAATTGATTATATTTTTGATCAACTTGTTCATCATATAGGACTTGATGCACCTGCTTTAGCGGCATATACGAATACGATCTTTAATACAATTAATGAATATAAAGAAGAATATATTCAAGAGTTTATAAGGCTTAATCCACAATTAAATGAAGAAATGATTTCTGTGGAATTAGACACATATAAAGATGCTGCTTATGAGTTAAATAAAATATTTGTAGAAACAGTAGGAACTATAAAAAAATGTGATATTGATGCAATAAATGAAGCTGTTGATTTATTCTTTGATCAAGATGAACCAACAGATTTGATTCAAATATTTGTTGCTAATACGATTCAAATATTAAACCAACCAGATTTATTAGTAGATGTTTTAGGATTGTCTGTACTTATTAATGAAATTATTATTAATCATCAATTAGATGATTTTAATCCAAATTTATGGAAAATGAATCATCATCGTTTCTTTAGTATAGATTATAGAGATTATTTAGATGAAGATGAAAATCAAGATGCTTACAATTAAATGTAAGCATCCTTTTTATTGGACTATCATCCATTGAAAGAAGGAAAAAAAGATAAAATAATAATAGAAATGAAACAAATATGAGACAAATTATCATTAAACATATAATACAATTAAATCAAGAAAATTCCTTACATCAATATAAAAAAAGAGATACTAGAATACTTAAAAGTCAGCGATTAAAAGAAGTAGTAGAGATCAGTCAAAGTATGCTTAAAGGAGACTAAGAAGGATTAAGAAAAAATCGAATGATCTGTGTAGAGAGTTTTAAGATAGCAGCCATCTTTACGCATACAGACATTAAAGAAGAAGACTTACTAGGAGGAGATGAAATCAATATGTGTGTAGCAATGGATCAATTATTTCAAAGAATGAGAAACGAGGGAGAAAGTATTGGAATTGAAAAAGGTAGATAAGAAGAAAAACAAAGTACTTTAAAAGAACTGCTTAAAGTGAAACTAGGAACTTTATCAAGTCCTTTAGAAAAACAACTCACAGAAACATCGCTAGAAAAATTGAATGAACTTACATTAAATATCTTTAATATTAATAGTGAAGAAGATGTTTTAAATTTAATGAATTAAAAGATGAGCTATAAAGAATCTATTCTTGTCAATCAAGAAATTCTTTATAGCTTTTTGTATATATTTTATTAGATAAGATAAACTATAAATGAAAATATTTGACAGTTAAGTTAGCTTATGCTAACATAATATCGTGAGTTAGTTGTAGCTAACTAAAGGAGGAAAAAAATGAAAGTCGTATATGCATCAAGAACAGGTAATGTTGAAAGTATTATTTCTAAATTAGGAATTGAAGATGCTTTAAAAATTGAAGATGGAAGTGAAACCGTAGAAGAAGATTATATCTTATTTACTTATACTGATGGTTTCGGAGATGTTCCTTACGAAGTAGATGAATTCTTACAAAGTCAAAGTGAACATCTAAAAGGTGTTGTTGTAAGTGGTGATACTGGATATGGAGAAGCTTATTGTAAAGCAGGAGATGTCATTGCTGAACAATATAATGTACCATGCTTATATAAAGTAGAAAATGATGGTAGTGACGAAGATATCGAAGCTATCAAAAAAGTGATTGCTTAATTATGCCATTGTCTGCTCACGAATTTGAAAGAAGATTAATCTTTTATGCTTCACCAACACTTACAAAACTTAAAGTTGCATGTATTTATAATTTAAATGATCTTGATGATTTAGAAGAATGTATCCAATATTATAATGAACTTTTAAATAAAAAAGATATTTATTTAAAAGTACTTAAAATAAAAGGGCGTTCTATGATTTATGTTTATCAAAAAGAAAAGTTAAATAAATTATGTGCATGTAAACAAATCCAAAATATCTTTAAAAAATATAATTATAATTGTACATCTTTAGATACTCTTATCCTAGATTTACAAAAACGCCTCAATGATTATGATTTTCCTCATGAAATCGGTTTGTTTTTAGGATATCCTATGACAGATGTTTTAGGTTTTATTGAAGGGAAAGAATATTTAAGTGTTGGTTATTGGAAAGTTTATAGTCATGTTAAAAATTGTCAGCATACATTTGATAAATATCATAAATGTACACATGAATTATGTAAAAGATTTAATCAAGGAGAAAACGTTGAGCAAATATGCAGATATGTCTAATTGGTAAAGATTTCTTTACCAATTTTTATTATACTAATGCAAATGGTACTAAAAAATGGTATGATAAATGTGTATTTTAAGGAGGAAATAGAATGGGATTTAGAGAAGACTTTTTATGGGGTGGAGCAGTTGCTGCCCATCAATGTGAAGGTGCCTGGCAAGAAGGTGGAAAAGGAATTAGCTGTAGTGATGTAGAAACAGCAGGAGATAACGTTACAGGTGCACCAAGACGTTTAACAGATGGTGTTATTGAAGGTGAAGATTATCCTAACCATGTAGGTGTTGATTTTTATCATCATTATAAAGAAGATGTTGCTTTGTTTGCAGAAATGGGATTTAAAGCATTTAGAACTTCTATTGCATGGACTCGTATTTTCCCTAGAGGAGATGAAAAAGAACCAAATGAAGAAGGTTTAAAATTCTATGATGATTTATTTGATGAATGTCATAAATATGGTATTGAACCAGTTATTACATTATCACACTTTGAATTACCTTGGGCATTAGCTAAAGAATATGGTGGATTTAGAAATCGTCAAGCCATCGATATGTTCGTTAAATTTGCAAAAGTATGTTTTGAAAGATATCAACATAAAGTTAAATATTGGATGACTTTCAATGAAATCAATAACCAAGCTGATGTGACACAACATAACTTAATTCAAGAAGGTGCTGTTTTACTTCAAGAAGGTGACGATGCAGAATACTTAATGTATTTATCAGCACATCATGAATTAGTAGCTTCAGCGTTAGCTGTAAAAGCTGCACATGAAATCAATCCTGATTTACAAGTAGGATGTATGATTGGTATGAATGGTGTTTATCCAGCTTCACCAAAACCAGAAGATGTGATGAATGCTTTAGGTGCAATGCATCAAAAATATTGGTATGTAGAAGTACATGCTAGAGGTCATTATCCTCGTCATATCTTAAAGAAATTTGAAAGAAAAGGATATGATTTCATTACTGAAGAAGATAAGAAAATCTTAGCTGAAGGTAAAGTGGATTATATTGGATTCTCATATTACATGTCATTTGCGACAAAATATCAAGGACGTAATGAAAAAACATTTGATTATGTACCTGAAGATTTCGTAAGAAATACATACTTAAAAGCATCAGATTGGGGATGGCAAATTGACCCACTTGGATTACGTTGGTGTCTAAACTGGTTCAATGACCGTTTTGAACTTCCAATGATGATTGTTGAAAATGGATTTGGTGCTTACGATAAAAAAGAAGCAGATGGTACAGTTGATGATCAATACCGTATCGATTACTTAAAAGAACATATCCAAGCAATGAAAGATGCTGTTGAATATGATGGTGTTGATTTACTTGGATATACAATGTGGTCTCCAATTGATATCGTTTCAGCTTCAACTGGTGAATATGATAAACGTTATGGATTTATCTATGTTAACTATAATAATAATCATGAAGGTGATTTTTCTAGAAGTAAAAAGAAATCATTTGATTGGTATAAACATGTTATTGAAACAAACGGAGAAGAATTATAAGAATGGGGATGTCCTCATTCTTTTTTTATGATATAATTATCCTATGGAGGGATAAGAATAGTATGAAAAAGTTAATGAAGTTAATGTGCGTATTTGCACTTGTATTTGTTGCTGGATGCGGTGCTTCTTCATCAACAGATGAACAAAAAGAAGTTGTAACAAACTTTTTTGATTATGTAAAGGAATGCGACATTACAAAACTTAAAAAGGTAGCGAGTGAAGATGTTTTATCAGGAATGGATCTTGAAAAAATGGAAAAAGAATTAAGCCAATATACTGAAGAAGAATATGGTAAAGTTTTTGTTGATGAAACAAATAAATTCAAAAAAGCTATTTTCAAAGATTTATTTACAGATATCAAAATTAAAGATATCAAAGCAGACGGGGATAAAACAACAGTTAAAGTGACAGGAAAACAAAAAGATTACTCACAAGTATCTTTTGATCAAAGTGAATTAAACACAACTGCACAACAATATGTAGAAGAACATCAAGATGAACTTGCTAAAGTCTATAAAGAAGAAGGTTTATCAGCATATCAAATTAAAGTATATGATGGTATTGCTCCTATTCTTTATCAAAGCATGACAGATACATATAAAAGCGCACCTACTGAAAAATTAACAGCAACATTTACTTTAGAAAAGAAAAATGACAAATGGATCATTACAGGTATTGATGAATAAAAGATAAGCAATCATAAGATTGCTTATTTTGTTTTATGGTAATATTTGTTATAATGAATTTTGGAAAGTGAGGTCGTTATGAGTCGTTCTAATTCAATTGTTAAACAAGCATCAATTTTAGCACTTGCAGGAATTTTAGTTAGAATCATTGGGCTTTTATATCGTAGTCCTTTAACTGCGATGATTTTAGACGAAGGAAATGGGTATTATTCAACAGCTTATAATATTTATGCGTTAGTTTTACTTATTTCATCGTATAGTATTCCTACAGCTATTTCTAAATTAATATCAGAGAAGATTGCTTTAAAAGAATATAAAAATGTTAAAAGAATATTAAAATGTGTATTTATCTATGTTTGTGCCATTGCTGGAAGTGCAGCAATTTTATTATTTATCTTGGCACCATTCATTGTGGATGTTAATGCTGTTCCTGCACTAAGGGTCCTATGTCCAACAATTTTTTTATCGGGATTATTAGGAGTATTTAGAGGATATTTTCAAGCACATAAGACAACGATTTATACATCTGTTTCACAAATCATTGAACAAATCTTTAATGCAGTTGTTGCATTGCTAGCTGCCTATATTTTTATTCAACCATATCTTGGTGTAGATGCAACAAAAGTAGGATCATATGGTGCTGCTGGTTCTGCACTTGGAACAGGGGCTGGTGTTTTAGTTGGTTTGATCTACATGATTTTTATGTATTTAAAAAAGAAAAATACTTTTGTAGAAGAAAAAGATGAAGAAGCGAGTGAACGAGTAGATTCGTATCAAGAAATTTTTAGAATGATCATGCATATTATTGCACCCATCATTCTAGCAACTTGTGTATATAATTTAGTCACTACGATCGATATGTATATTTTCTATTTTGCTCAATCATTTCATCATATTGATAAAATTACTTATATTTCAAATTATGGCGTTTATGCAGGAAAATATATTGTTTTACAAAATGTGCCAGTTGCTCTAGCTTCAGCGATGTCTACAGCTTCTATTCCTTCTATTTCATCTGCTTGGGCACTTGGAAATGTTAAAGAAGCAAAAACACATATTACATCTGGTTTGTCAGTAACAATGTTGATTTTAATTCCAGCGGCAGTAGGAATGGCAGTATTATCTTATCCAATCATGGGTGTTTTATTTCCTCAAAAAGCGACAATTATGACAGCTACATTATTACTTGCTTTAGGATCTCCAGCGATTATCTTTTATGGTTTATCAACACTTACAAATGGGATCTTACAAGCTTTAGGAGAAGTGAATGTTCCATTAAGAAATGCAGCATTTTCACTTGTCTGTCACATCATCATTATTGCTTTATTATTGTTTATTACACCTTTAGGGGTTTATGTTTTAGTGTTTGGTAACTGTACATATGCGCTTCAAGTATGTTATTTAAATCAAAAAGCTTTACGTCAAAAAATAGGCTATAAACAAGAAATAAAAAGAACTTATGTGATTCCTTTATTAGCTTCATTGGTTATGGGAGCAATTGTTTTAGGTATTTATTATGGTTTATTTACACTTACTCATAGAGTCTTTTTACCTCTTATTTTATCTGTTGTTGTAGGCGTATTTGTTTATTTTGTAATGATTATGTATATTTATTGGGAACATCCAGCTTATTTGTTTGAAATTCCTTATATGAAAACACTTTATTATAAAATTAAGAGAATAATGAAGAAATAAACGATTTTTGAAATACAAAATCGTTTTTTAAATCCAATTTTTTGATGTATTTTTTGAAATATGACAAACTTATTGTTTTAATTTATGTTAAAATAATAAGCAATGGGGGTTATAATATGCATTATAAAACAGTAAAAGGAATTTTATCTAATGATAATACAATGAATTTATATAGGGGATGTCAACATGGCTGTATTTATTGTGATTCAAGAAGCAAGTGTTATCATTTTGAACATGACTTTGAAGATATAGAAGTTAAAGAAAATGCGCTATCTTTATTAGAAAATGGTTTAAAACATAAAAGAAAGAAATGTATGATTCAAATGGGATCTATGTGTGATCCATATATGCCTTTAGAAAAAGAATTAAAGCATGTACAAAAAGCTTTAGAACTTATTGAACAATATCATTTTGGAGTAACACTTATTACGAAGTCAGACTTAATTTTAAGAGACCTGGAACTTTTAAAGAAAATTAACCAACAAACAAAATGTGTTGTTCAAATGACGCTTACAACATTTGATGAAAATTTATGTCAAAAGTTAGAACCAGGTGTCTGTACAACTCAAAGAAGAATAGAAGTATTAAAAGAACTCCATAAAAATGGGATTCCCACAATTGTTTGGTTAACACCAATCTTGCCTTTTATTAATGATAGCCAAGAAAATATTTTAAAGATTTTAGAAGAATGTCATGAAGCAGGAGTTAAAGGAATTATTTGTTTTGGTATGGGAGTTACTTTAAGAGAGGGAAGCAGAGAATATTATTATAAGCAACTAGATCGTTTATTCCCTGGTATGAAAGAAAAGTATCAAATGACGTATAATGATCAATATACGCTTAATAGCCCACATAATAGGGATTTAATGAATTTATTCTTTAAAAAATGCCAAGAATATCAAATGATGTGTAATTACTTAGAAATATTTGAATATTTACAAGAATTTGAAGAAAAAACACCAATAAAAAAGAAAGATATTCATGACTTTGAACAACTTTCTTTATTCTAAAAAGATGGAAAACCATCTTTTTATTTTACGATTTTTTGATAAACTTCATCTAAATCAACATCTTGACTATGATCATTAAATTCAATAACAAGTTCTTTTTCATCATATCGAGGTAAAATATGAACGTGGAAATGATGAACGGTTTGACCTGCCACTTCATTTGTATTTGTTAAAATATTCAATCCCTTAGCGTTTAGTTTTTCAACAATTTGTTTAGCTAATTTTTGAGTGACTTGCATTACATGAGCCAATGTTTGTGCGTCAACTTCAAGAATATTTTCAAAATGTTTTTTAGGAATAACAAGGGTATGTCCATAAGTTGCTTGTGATAAATCTAAAAAAGCAATACATACATCATCTTCATAAATGATTTTTCCAGGAATTTCTTTATTAATAATTTTACAAAAAATACAGTTACTCATTTTCTTTTCCTCCATAGCTCTATTTTAAAACAAAAAAAGAATAAGGTCGAGACCTTATTCAAAATAATCTTTAGAAGATTTTTTTATTTTCTTTTTGATTGATGGTTCATAAACATCAAAGTTATACTTTCTTAAATAAGAAGTTTCACATTTTGTAGAAAAATTAGAAATAGAAGTTAAACTTTCTTTAATTTCATCTTTTAAATTTGATTTATCTGTATTATAAACCCAAACAATTGCATATTTAGATTCAGATGTTTTAATTGCTTTTGCATAAATACCATCTTTTGTAAATTTATCTAATTTTTTAATGATTTTAGAATCAACGCTACTTGATTCTTTTGTAACTAAACCAGCATCTGTTCCACTATTTTCATTAAAATAATTTGTGAAAGATTCTTCGCTTGTACAATCTTTAATAATTTTTAAAGCTTGTGATTCAGTATCAACTGTAAAATATTTAAGATATTTTACTTTATATTCTTTAACTAAACTTTTGAAATTATCTTCAACATATTTTTCTTGAAGAAGTTGAATTTTTGCATTAGGTTCTAAAATTTGTTTTACAAAATCGTCTTCACTTTCATAGCCAGCATCTTTAGCGTAAGTTTCTAGATCACTTGTACTAGCATATTGAAGGTATTGTTGTTTTAATTCTTCAACTTTAGAATTAATAGCGTCTTCATCAGTGATTTCTTGATCAGCTACATAATTGATAGCACTGTTTAAAGTCATATTTAACCCATCATTATCTAAGAAATATTCATAAAGATCATCTTTAGTAATTGTTACATCACCTGTTTTAACAACTGCTGAATCACCATCTTTTACATGGGTTACATAGGAATCATCTTTTTTGTTAAAGCTTTTATAAAGACCATAACCACAACCACCAATAAGACAAATACATACGATAATAACTAATAATCTATATTGGTAAAGCTTATCTTTTAATGAACTCATTAGGCTTCACCTCTTTCTGTTTTTCTTTCTTCTAAGGCTTTATTAACAACTTCTTGAACGATTTTCTTAATGTCTTTATCTTTATAATTGATTTTATAAGAATTATAGACAACATATTGTAAATAATCATCATAAGCTAATAAAGGAGAATCAATATCAGTTTTCTTTAATTCTTTCTTTAAAGTTTTTTTATCAGTACTTGTTACTTTTACAAAATAATATCCGTCATCACCAGTAATAACATCAGAAACTTGTCCTTCACTTAATGCTTCAATAGCATTAAAGACATCTTTACCATAACTATTTGCAATACCAGAAGTATCTTTACTATCAACGATACCTAATGATCCTTTTTTACTTGAAGTAGAATCATCAGAGTAATCTTGAGCAATATCTCCAAATGATTTATCCGTATTACTGATTAATTCTTTAACTTCGTTTAATTTAGAAGTTTCATTATCTGTAGGTGAACTTGTATCAGATACAGAAATTTTAATTAAACTTACATATTTTGGAGCACATTGTTGATAGTAATCATTAAAGACATCATCAAAATGATCATCAATATAATCTAATAAGAAATTAGCATATTGAATTTGTTTGATCATTCTTTGACGATACTCAGATAAATTCTTATATCCTGCAGATGTTAAAGCTTGATTTAATGAATCTTTATAATTATCACCATAATTAGATTTATATGCTGATTTAATTTGTTTAATAATTGTAGCAGCATCTTCTTTCATATCATCGTTGACAGGGAATTTTTGATCAACTAAATTTTGTAATACAGCATTAAAGACTGTTGAATTATTACTTGAATTATCAATAATATCTTTATATAAATTATCAGCAAAGATATTTTTTGTTTTATTTCCTTTTTCTAAAGATGCAACAACATATTTTGAATCAACTTTTTTTGCTGATGAAGTTGTACATCCAGTCAAAAGGCAGCTACTTACAAGTAATAAGGCAGCACATTTTTTTAATTTCATAATTTTCCTCCTTCTTGTAGACTTAAAAAGTATACTATTTTTTCCCACTTATTTCAATATTATGGGCAAAAACACACGGTCAAACATATTTATTACATAATTTATACTAAAAGGATATAAGGGAGGGGTTTATATGAAGTGTGAAAATTCTTTTACGCTTGTTTTAGTACTTTTTATTTTATTAGTGATTATTTGTAATATGTTATAAAAAAATGCTTAGCAAATTGCTAAGCATTTTTAGGTTGAGGATTATGTTGACGATAAACACGATAACTGATTTTAATAGTAACAAGAATAGGCATTGCGATGATCATTCCCCATGCACCAAACAAAGTTGAACCAGTTAAAATACCAAATAATACCCACATAATCGATAAATCGATTTTTGATGAATATATTTTTGGTTGAATGACATAAGGAACAACATTTGATTGAATAAAAATCAGTACAAATAAAATAATAAGTTTTGTTGCCCCCATCGTAATTGAAGTGACGATTCCAAGTAAATTAGCAACAATTGGACCTACATAAGGGATTACCGAACTGATAGCTGAGAAAATACCAAGTAAGATCCAGTTTGGATGACCAATAACCAAATAGACAAAAGCTGTTGTAAGACCTTGAATAAGAGCACTTAAAGCAAAAGCTTCAATATATTCAATTAAAGAAATATTGATTTCCTTTAAATAAACAGGTAAGTTTTCATCAAATTTTCCTGCAAAATGATTAATTGCAATTCTTATACTATCAAATTTTATAGACATATAGATTGCAAGGATTGAATAAATCAAGCCGTTTCCAATTTTTACAATAACAGAATTTAAAACATCAAACGTTGTATTAATAACTGTCATATCTTGTAAAAGCTTCGCTGCTTCTGTTTGAATATAAGTTGTTATTTCAGAAATATTGAAGCCTAAATGACTTTGTACAAAGCGCGAAATAAAAATCAAACCGTCTTCAAAAGCAGGATAGAGGTCTGTTACGCTATTAATTACAAGAGGAATTGCTAGTGATAAAATAAGTATTAAACAAGCAATGATTCCTACATAAACAATAATTAAAGATAATCCACGATTTTTTACATATTTTTGTACCCATTCAATAAGCGGATTTAAAACATAAGCGATTGCAAATGCTACAAAGAATGGTTTTATAATCTTCCAAAAAATACTAAAAGCGCCACCCCATACTTCTTTTGTAATATCTAATAAAAGAACGATCAAAAATAAAATAAGTAAGTTTAACAGGGTTTGTGTAATTTTTTTAGATGATATGACTTGAAATAAAGATTTCAGAAATTTCACATTATCACTCCTTTTGTTTAAATAATATACCATATTTTGGATATAATATAAATTGTTAATACAAAAGATTATCACATTGATTGTTTTTTTTTTGACATTTTAGTAAAATGTTGTGGGTAGAAAGGGGCTTGATTTATGTCAACTTTAAAAATAGAAAATTTACATGTTTGTATTGATGATAAAGAAATACTTAAAGGAATTGATTTAACAATCAATACAGGAGAAATACATGCATTAATGGGACCTAATGGTAATGGTAAATCAACATTGCTATCAGCTATCATGGGAAATCCTAAATACCAAGTAACAGAGGGAAGTATTTACTTGGATGGACAAAATGTTTTAGAAATGTCAGTCGATGAAAGATCGAAAGCAGGAATCTTTTTAGGAATGCAATATCCTCAAGAAATTCCAGGAGTTGTCACTTCTGATTTTTTAAGAGCTGCGCTCAATGCTCATCAAGAAAAACCAGTATCTTTATTTAAATTTATTAAAGAATTAGATAAAAATATTGCTGATTTAAAAATGGACGAAAATTTAGCACACCGTTATTTAAATGAAGGTTTCTCTGGTGGAGAAAAGAAAAGAAATGAAATCTTGCAAATGAAATTATTAAAACCAAAATTTGCATTATTGGATGAAATTGATTCTGGTTTAGATGTTGATGCTTTAAAAATTGTTTCTGAGGCTATCAATGATATGAAATCAGATTCATTTGGTTGTGTGATGGTTTCACACTATGAAAGATTATTTGAACTTGTACCACCTAGTCATGTTCATATATTAGTAGATGGAAAAATTGTATTAAGTGGAGGACAAGAATTAATAGATCGTATTGATAAAGAAGGTTATCGTTGGGTTAAAGAACTAGGTTTTGATTTTGAAACTGAAGAAGATAAACAACCTATTGTTTTAGGTAGTTGCGGAAATAAGGTTAAAGCTAAATAATGAGTCGATTAGTAGATATTGATAATTATCTTGTTTTAGAAAATGGAACAATCAAAGAAACATCTTTTAAACAAGATATTCAAATTCAAAATCAAACTTTAATGATTAATGAAGATGCAAAAGTACAAATTATTTATAAGACAACAGAAGAAGGAACTTATCAATTTAATATTGAAATTAAAGATCGTTTACATGTAGATCTTGTAGAAATGTATGAAGCATCAAAGTCTTGTTCTTATACAAAAAATATAAAAATCAATGAATCAAGTGAAGTTTTAAGATATGTTGAAAAAAATAGTCATCAAAATATTCAACTTGATTTAGATGAAAATGTTGATGTTTATAAGTATGCAAGAGTGTCTTGCGCTTATGTAGAATTAACAGATTATACAACTTTATCAAAAATAAAATATCGTTTACTTGAAGAGGAAGCAAGTGCTAAACTTCGTTTAGCTTCTTTAAGCAAAGAAAAAGAAAATAAACATTATGAAATGACTTTAGAACATTTAGCACCACATACATATGGTGATATGGATAACTATGGTATTGTTAAATCAAAAGCAAGTTTAATTATTGATGGTGTGGGACGTATTTATAAAGGTATGTCTGGATCAGATACACATCAAACAAATAAAATTATTGTTTTTGATGAAGGGTGCAAAGCACAAGCTAATCCGTATTTATATATTGATGAATATGATGTTAAAGCAAGCCATGGAGCAAGTGTTGGAAAGATTGATGAAGATCATCTTTATTATTTAATGTCTAGAGGTCTTTCTAAACAAGATGCCATGCATCTAGTCACTTATGGTTATTTCTTACCTGTTTTAGAATTTATCAGTGTAGAATCTTTAAAAGAAAGATTTTCAGATGTTTTGAAAGAAAAGGTGGGACTATAATGTTAGATGTTTTAAAAATTAGAGATGATTTTCCAATGCTTAAAAAGACGATGCATGGAAAACCTCTTATTTATTTAGATAATGGGGCAACAACTTTAAAACCTCAATGTGTGATTGATAGTGTTTGTGATTATTTAACAAATTATTCTGGAAATGCACATCGTGGAGATTATGACTTGTCACATGAAGTAGATACAAAATTTGAACATGTAAGAAGTATTGTTGCTGATTTTATTCATTGTAAACCAGAGGAAGTTGTTTATACTTATGGTTCTTCAGATAGTTTGAATATGGTAGCTTTTGGTTATGGGATGACACATTTAAAAGAAGGAGATGAAGTATTGATTACTCTTGCTGAACATGCAAGCAATACGCTTCCTTGGTTTGAAGTAGCTAAACATACAGGAGCTATCATTAAATACATTGATCTGGACGAAGAAGGAAAAGTGACTTTAGAAAATGTCAGAAAAGCAGTGACTGAACATACAAAAATTATTTCACTTGCGCAAATTACAAATGTTTTAGGATATTTAGCACCAATTAAAGAAATTTGTAATTTTGCTCATGAACACGATATTATTGTTTGTGTTGATGGGGCTCAAAGTGCACCTCATCATGCTGTTGATGTTCAAGATTTAGATGTTGATTTCTTTGCTTTTTCAGGACATAAAATGTGTGGACCTACAGGAGTAGGTGTATTATATGGAAAATATCATTTATTGGAAGAAATGACACCAACACGTTTTGGTGGAGGAAGTAATGCAAGATACAATAGCTGTGGTTTAGTAAAGCTTAAAAATGCACCAACAAAATTTGAAACGGGAACACCTAATATTGAAGGGGTCATTGGTCTTGGTAGTGCTATTGAATATTTACAAAATATTGGTATGAAAAATATTGAAGAACATGAAGCAATGCTTAGAAAATATGCCGTTGAAAAGATGAAAGAATTAGATAACATTGAAATTTACAATGAAAATGGTGTTGGAGCAATTGCTTTCAATATTAAAAATGTTTTTTCTCAAGATGGAGCATCTTTATTTAATACGTATGGAATTGCCATTCGTGCTGGTCAACACTGTGCAAAAATATTAGATGAATATTTACATGTTTCACAAACATTAAGAGCTTCATTCTATTTCTACAATACAAAAGAAGAAATAGATCAGTTTATTGAAGTATGTAAGAAAGGGGATGACTTTTTAGATGCCTTCTTTGGATAATATGATGCTTCGTCAAATTATTATGGATCATTATGAAAATCCACGTAATCATGAATTAGTTGAAGACGATAGCTATAAAAAAGTCAATATGGATAGTGAAACTTGTATTGATGATATTGATATACAAGCAAAAATAGAAAATGGAGTGATTGAAGATATTCGCTTTGATGGAGAAGCGTGTGCGATTTGTACATCAAGTACTTCCATTATGACAGAATTATTAATTGGTAAAACAATTGATGAAGCAAGGGTTATTATTGAAAATTATATGAATATGATTTTTGAAAAAGATTATGATCCTGAAATATTAGAAGAAGCGATTGCTTTTTATAACACTCATAAACAGGCCAATAGAATTAAATGTGCAACTCTTGGATGGAAAGGAATTACACAATTAATTGATGAAAGTGAAAAGGAGGAAACTCATGGAAAATGATGAAACTATGATTCCTGATAAAGATGTGTCTGTTTTTAAAACACCTAAAGGAATTAATGAAGATATCGTTAGAGAAATCTCTGCTATTAAAGGTGAACCTGAATGGATGTTGGAATATCGTTTAAAAGCACTTGATTGTTTTTTGAAAAAGCCAATGCCTACATGGGGTGTCGATTTAAGCAGAGTAGATTTTGATGAGTATACGTATTATATTAGACCTTCTGATAAACAAACAAATAAATGGGAAGAAGTCCCTGAAACGATTAAAGATACTTTTGATAAGCTAGGAATTCCTGAAGCAGAACAAAAATATTTATCAGGGGTAACAACTCAATATGAATCAGAAGTGGTTTATCATAATATGTTGAAAGAAGTTCAAGAAAAAGGTGTTATTTTCTTAGATATTGACAGTGGTTTAAGAGAATACCCAGAATTATTTAAAAAGTATTTTGATACAGTTATTCCTTATAATGATAATAAGTTTTCAGCTTTAAATGGAGCTGTTTGGTCTGGGGGATCATTTATTTATGTACCACCAGGAGTAAAACTAGAAAAACCTTTACAATCTTATTTTAGAATCAATTCTGAACAAATGGGACAATTTGAAAGAACATTGATTATTGTTGATAAAGGTTCTGATATTCATTATGTAGAAGGATGTACAGCACCAAATTATTCAAAAGATTCATTACATACAGGAGTTGTTGAAATTGTTGTTTTAGAAGGGGCTAAATGCCGTTATACAACAATTCAAAACTGGTCTAATAATATCTTAAACTTAGTGACACAAAGAGCGAAGGTTTATAAAAATGGACAAATGGAATGGGTCGATGGAAATATTGGTTCTGCTGTTACAATGAAATATCCAACTTGTGTTTTAATGGAAGAAGGAGCGAAAGGTTCTTGTATTACAATTGCTGTTGCTGGAGAAAATCAAATTATGGATTCTGGAGCTAAAATGATTCATTTAGCACCAAATACTTCAAGTAGTATTGTTTCTAAGTCAATTGCTAAAAACGGTGGTAAAACAAACTATCGTGGGTTAGTACAACATAATCCAAAGGCAATCAACGCTAAAAGTAAAGTTGAATGTGATACATTAATCTTAGATCAAATTTCAACAAGTGATACAGTGCCAACAAACTATGCTAGAAATAATGATTCTTTAATTGAACATGAAGCAACTGTTTCTAAAATTTCAGATGAACAACTTTTCTATTTAATGTCTAGAGGTCTTTCTAAAAAAGATGCGACAGAAATGATTGTTATGGGATTTATTGAACCATTTTCAAGAGAATTACCAATGGAATATGCTGTTGAGTTAAATCAATTGATTAAAATGGACTTTGGTGAAAATGGAATTGGATAAAAAACAATTGCGTAAACAATTGATACAAATGAGATTGGCTTTTGATGATTATCAAAAACAATCTCATTTCATTATAGAAAAGTTAAAAAAAGATCCACGTTTCATTAAAAGTAAAAAAATAGGAATCTATTTATCTTATAAACATGAAGTAGATACTTGGAAATTAATTGAAGAATTTAAAACTCAAAAAGAATTTTATGTTCCCATAGTTCGCGGTAAAGAAATGTATTTTACTTTATATCAAGATAAAATGATAAAAAATAAATATGGTATTGATGAACCGATAGATAAACAAGAAATTAATAAAGAATTTCTTGATTTAATGATTGTTCCACTTGTAGGTTATGATGCAAATTGTTATCGTTTGGGCTATGGTGGAGGTTATTATGATCGATATCTTAAAGATTTTAATGCACCAACAATAGGACTGGCTTATTCATTTCAATATATTGAGCATTATCAATCTGAAGATTTTGATATTCCATTAGATGATATTATAACTGATAAAAAATATGAAAAAAATGTAAAAAACTGTTGACGTAAAGGTATAGAGATGTTATTATAAGTGGGCACTAGTCAAGGAGGCTTAGCTCAGTTGGGAGAGCATCTGCCTTACAAGCAGAGGGTCAGCGGTTCGAGCCCGTTAGCCTCCACCAT
>NZ_JAOQJR010000029.1:0-1439 GCF_025566905.1 [Clostridium] ammoniilyticum | reverse complement strand
TGAAGTGAACTGAAAAAGTTGGACAACTTAGGAGGTTCACTTTTTATTATGGCTAAACTTACAAACGAACAAAAAATTGAAATTTACAATAAAAGAAAAATGGGATACACATTAAACATGCTTTCGACTGAATATAATATCAATGTGCACGGTATTGAATATCTTGTACGATTGATAGATAAAAATGGATTCGATGTTCTTAGAAAAGATAGAAACAGATATTATTCTCCCAAATTTAAAGAAAAAGCATTGAGAAGAGTGTTTATCGATGGAGAATCAATTACAGCGGTAGCTATTGATATTGGCTTATCAAGTAGAGGAATATTGGCCAATTGGATTAAATCTTATGTTGAAAACGGGTATAATATTGTTGAAAAGAAAAGAGGACAACATGACAAACAAAAAGAAAAAAATGACACAGTCAGAAATGCAGAAAAAGATCAAGGAACTGGAACTTCAGAACCTTCGCTTACGTGTCGAGAACGAATACTTAAAAAAATTGGATGCCTTAGTTATGGAACGAAAGAAGAAAGAACTAAAGAAATAGTAAAGGTTATAACAGAACTAAGGCAGGAATTAAATCTGAGCTTAGCCTTTATTCTGGATACTATTAATTCTAATGAGGATCTTCCACATATTGCCAAATCCGTTTATTATTACACTCTTAGTAAAATTGACAAAGATGATAAGAACGATGAAATAATGGTGGAAATAATCAATATCTTTTACACCCACAAAGAACGTTATGGGTATCGAAGAATTCATCTAGAATTGTTGAATAAGGGATATAAAGTGTCTCATGGCAAAGTAAAGCGTCTAATGTCGCGTATGGGCCTATATGCATTTAATCCTACACCTAAACAAAGATACAACTCTTATAAAGGGGATATGAATGGTGTTTGTAAGAATCTTCTTCTAGAAAGAAAGAAAAATAAATACACAGGAAAAATTAACGAAAAAAGAAATTTTGAAGCTACTTCTGTAAATCAGAAATGGACTACAGATGTATCCGAGTTCAAGATAGCAGCAGGAAAATTATATTTATCTCCAATTATGGATATATACAATCGTGAGATAGTTGGATTTGATATTTCAGACACACCTAATCTATTCCAAATATATAGAATGTTGGATATGGCTTTTGAAAAATTTGACAATCTCGAAGGCTTGATTTTTCATTCTGATCAGGGATGGCAATACCAACATTTTTCATATCATAAAATATTAGAAGAAAAAGGAATTTTCCAATCTATGTCTCGTAAAGGAAACTGTTTAGATAATTCTCCAATGGAAAATTTCTTTGGGAAAATGAAAAATGAAATGTTTTATGGATTTGAAAATACATTTGAATCATTAGATAATTTAAAACAAGCGATGATAGATTATATTCATTATCATAATAATTTTAGAATTACAGTAAAGGGAAAAGGCTTAACTCC
>NZ_JAOQJR010000028.1:0-10349 GCF_025566905.1 [Clostridium] ammoniilyticum | reverse complement strand
GATAACTGAGTCTTCTGGATGGAAAGCTCTATTAGCTAATTTATATAGTTCTGATACATGCATGACCTTTTCTACAGCTGGATCAACTTCTATCGATTCTGGATCTACTTTTGTTGTATCTCCAATAATTCCAATAACTGATTGTGTTGCCCCATTTACAACATTTACTCTTAACCCTAATTTTTCTACTGATCCTGATACTTTTTCTACATCTTCTTTAGATGCTGTTGTTTTCATTACAATAATCATATTACTTGTCCCCTTTTCTTCATTTCCCTTGATATAAATAAAAAAGCTCTCATCCTCTAAGGACGAGAGCTATCGCTTCGTGATACCACCTTTGTTTATTAGTATATTACTATACTAACCTCATCGAGTACAATCATACTCTTCCACTTTAACGGGTGTAACCGGAGATGCCTACTTAAAACTGTTCAACACTCTACTCCAAGATGAATTCAACAAAAATCTCTACTTTCCTTTTCACCTACCAGGAAATCTCTACGCTAAAGATCAACGTCTACTCTTTCTTTTCACAGTATTTATATCAAATGTGATTACATTGTATACAAATTGTTATCATCTGTCAACCATTTGTTTTAAATATAATAAAAACATCTCATTAGAGATGTTATCATCACTTGGAGCGGGTGATGGGAATCGAACCCACGTAGTCAGCTTGGAAGGCTGAAGTTCTACCATTGAACTACACCCGCAAGTATGGTGCCCGAAACCGGACTCGAACCGGTACAGCTGTTACACCGGCAGATTTTGAGTCTGCTGCGTCTACCAATTTCGCCATTCGGGCTTGTGTGCCTTATCATTATAACAAGACCTTTATTATAAAACAAGCAAAAAATAAAAAAAGAGTATTCCCTACTCTAATTTATCTTTAAAATCATTCCATTTTTCTTCTGTGAAATTTTTTACACGATCAATCCCATTTTCTACATCATCTACAGCATCTTGAAAAACACCTTCCCCATTTCCATAATAATGCATCATCAATGTTTTCGTTTTCTTTCCTAATTCTAAAATTTCTTTTTCTTCATTTGATAACTTTTGATCTGTATTTTTTTCTATATACTCTAATCGACTCGCAGCTTCATAAATTTTTTTAGCTTCTTCTTGATTATCTTGAGTAATTCCTTCTTTGATTTTATCATAACCATCTAAAATTGTTTGTGTTAAGGCTTTAACATCTTGTTTAGAAGTATCATTTTCAACATCTTGATCTATCTGATCAAAATCATCTTTTACATCATCCCAAGCAATTTCTACGTTTTCTTTAAAACCACTATCAGTTGTTTGATTTCTACATCCCGTTAAAGTAAAAGTACAAGTTATTAAAAGTATCAAAGTTATAATATATCTTTTCATTTTATTCCTTCTTTCATTTCTAGTATGTCCTTGATATTTTATTTCATACTTTTATTGAAGAAAAAGCATGTTTTCGATAAAATATAAAAAAAAGAGGAGTGCTTATGACAAATAAAGAAAGATTTATAGAATTATATAAAACAAATATAAAAAGACCTGGAAGTGAAAAACTTCTTGAATATTTATTATCTCCACATTCTGATTTCTTTGAAGCACCTGCCAGTGCACGATTTCATGGAAGCTATGATGGTGGATTACTTGAACATAGTTTAAATGTATATGATTGTTTGAAAGATTATCTTCAAAGAGAAAGAGTGAAAGATACATATCAAATGAATTATAGTGAAGAAACAATTGCGATTGTTTCATTATTACATGATTTATGTAAAATTAATTGTTATAAAAAGGGAACACGTAATGTTAAAAAAGATGGTCAATGGATTCAAGTACCAAACTATGAATATGATGATCAATTGCCTTATGGTCATGGTGAAAAAAGTGTTTATATGATTAGTGGGTATATGCGTCTTACAAGAGAAGAAGCCTTTGCGATTAGATATCATATGGGCTTTTCTGGAAATGAAGATGCTAGAAATGTTGGAAAAGCTTTTGAAATGTTTCCTATTGCTTTTGCATTAAGTGTTGCCGATATGGAAGCAACTTATTTTATTGAGGGGAAAAAATAATGAATGAATTATTTATTAAACGAATGAAAGAATTATTAAAAGATGATTTTGATGCTTTTATTAATTCTTTAAATGAAAATGAAGTTAAAGGATTTTATTTAAATCCTTTAAAAAAGGATGTTTTAAATCATTTAAATCATCAATATATAGAAAAACATCCTTATGTAGATGGTGGTTATTATTTTGATTATCTTCATTATCCATTAGGGAAAAGTCCTTATTTTATGTGTGGACTTTATTATATTCAAGAACCAAGTGCTATGAGCGTAGCAGCTTGTTTAGATATTAAAGAAAATGATTATGTTTTAGATATGTGTGGTGCTCCTGGAGGTAAGACGTGTTATGTTGCCAGCCGTCTTTCTAATGAAGGATTAATGATTGCTAATGATATTTCTAAATTACGTGCTTCTATTTTATCAAGTAATATTGAAAGATTTGGTTTAAAAAATACAATTGTGACGAATTGTGATCCTTTAAAAATGAAATTTGAAAGTTTCTTTGATAAAATCATTTTAGATGCTCCTTGTTCTGGAGAAGGTATGTTTAGAAAAGATAAAGAAGCAATTGATACTTGGTCAATGCAAAAGATAAATGAGTGTGCTTATATTCAAAGAAACTTAATTGATCAAGCATATAAGATGCTTAAAAAAGATGGCATTTTAATTTATTCTACATGTACTTATTCTTTAGATGAAAATGAAAAACAAGTTGAATATATGATCAATGAATTAGGTATGAAATTACTTCCAATTAATAAAAAAGAAGGAATGTCTGATGGTTTTATTGAAGGAACCATTAGAATGTATCCTCACATTAATCGTGGTGAAGGACAATTTATAGCCATGTTACAAAAAACAACAGAAACAGCTATTTCAAAAGAAAAAATCTTAAAACCAAATTTAAAGAAAGAACAGCTACAACTTGTTCAAAAGTTTTATCAAGAAAACTTAAATATTCCTGTACCACCTTATCTTTATCAATCAAATAATCATGTCTATGCTATTTTAAATCATTTTCCTGAACTTCCAATCAAAGTTTTAAGAAATGGTCTTTATTTAGGAGAATGTAAAAAAGGAAGATTTGAACCAAGTCTTTCACTTGCTCTTACTTTAAATAAAGAAGATGTTAAAAGATCTTATAATTTTAAATGTGATAGTCAAGAAGTAAAAGATTATCTTTCTGGTTTAACCTTGAAAGGAAATAATCAAAAAGGCTATGGTGTTATTTTTGTAGATGGTTATCCACTTTCTTTCTATAAAGAAAGTAATAATCAAGTTAAAAATTTATATCCTAAAGGACTTAGACGATGAAAAGATATTTAGAAATTGAAAAAATCGTATATCAAGAACTTGAAAAAAACTGTTTTGGAAACAAAAAAAGACAAGGCTATCGTCATCTATTTGGCGTTTCAACCTTATGTATTGCCTATAGTCAGTATGTACAATTAGACTGTGAACTATGCGCTATTATGGGACTTTTACATGATTATTCCGTTTATAAAAACAATACCTCATTTAATCACGCTCAACTTTCAAGTGAACTTGCTAGAAAGATGTTAGAAGAAAGTTTATTGTTTGAAAATGAAGAAATAGATATTATCGTTCAAGCTATTAAAAATCATTCAACTAAAAATAAAGTTCATGATCAATATAGTGAACTACTTAAAATGTGTGATGTTTTAGAAACTTATTATCATGATCCTGATTGTATTTTTGATGAATATCATCAAAAATATATTGAAAAAGCATCATTACTTCTTAACAAATAAAGAACCTTATTGGTTCTTTATTTCAGACTGTTGACAAATAAAAAACAACAGTCTTTTCTTTTGTAAAATAAAAAGACATTAAAAATAGAAATTTCAAGTATCTTTATAATACAATTATTCTACTATAAGAAACAATTGTATCTAATTACAACAATTCCTCAACTATAACATTCGAGGAATTAATTAGTAGGAAATAAATATTATTGATAAGATATCAATATTCTATTTTTTAGTTAGAATTTATAACAAAAAAGGATGTTACGATTTAAATTATTTCGTAACATCCCCTTTATTTTAATTCTTCTAATATAATTTTAGCAATCTTTTTGTTATGAATAATATAACTGCTATGATCTTCTCCTTCGAGAATTCTAAACTCACAGTTTTTAATATGATGTGAAATACGTTCAATATGATCTAATTTAATTAAATCATCACTTCCTGCAAGCAGTAATGTTTTAGCTTCTATTTGATGAAGTTGTTGATTAGAAATATGAGGTTCTTCTAACATCATTCTAATTAAAGGATTTTTTGTTTTTTGATATTGTTCCTTCATTTCTTGATAAATTTCTAATATAACACCATTGGGTTTAACATTGACTCCTGCAAGAATTAAATGATCTACAAGTTTTGGATAAAGACTTCCTATTAATAAACCAATAATTGCTCCATCACTACTTCCCATTAAAGAAACATCTTTTAATTCAAGTTGTTCAATCATTTCTTGAATATCCTTTGCCATATCTAGATAATGATATTCTAGAACTTTATCACTTTGACCATGTCCTCTAGAATCAACAGCATAAACAGTATAATGCTTTTTTAATAATTCTATAGCTTCATCAAAAATACGATGATCTTCTTCATTTCCATGAAGTAAAATTAAAGGTTTCCCTGTTCCTTGTTTTTCATAAAACAAGCGCACACCATTTACATGTATAAACATTAACAATACTCATCCATACACGCTTGAATTCTACTTTGAACAAGAGCAGCAATTTCAGGTGTTTTTAAATCTTTATATTCATCATATTCAATTGGTTTTAAATAATGAATTTGTGCTTTTACGGGTTTAATTGTATTGTTATCAAATACTTGATAACAATCAATCATTGCTACTGGAACAATTGGACAATGAGATTTTAAAGCAATTTTAAAGGTTCCACCTTTAAATTCACCTATTTTATTACCTTGTTGAGAACGTGTTCCTTCTGGATAAATAACATAATTCATACCAGCTTCTATTTCTTTAGAAACGTTTTTAACCATTTTGGCACCATCTCTAATATTACTACGATCTAAAGCATAATAGTCTAATGTTTTAACAACATCTTTAATTAAAATTGTAGATGCTAATTCTTTTTTTAATACAAATTTAGCTGTTTTATCATGTGTTTTAAAAACAGCCACAATATCAAATAATCCTTGATGATTAGGAGTAATGAGATATCCATTTTCTTGAGGAAGATTTTCTAAACCATAACATTCTAAATCTACTCTTGCTTTTTTAACAATTTCATCAGCAACATTATGTATAAATTGATATCCTTCATCAATTGTTGGATATTTTTCTTTATTTTGATATTGTTTTAATTTATAAAACCACCAATAAGGTAATTTAAAAATACATCTTAAGACAACTAAAATAATTCTTTTCATATCATCATCCCTTTTTATAGATTTGTAAGACAAATGTTTCCATTTGTGTTTCTTTTTCTAATTGAAAATTATATTCGTCAAAACTTGGAAAATAGGTTTCGCCTTCATGTTTTCCTGGTATTCTAGAAATAATCAGTTCATCTACATAAGGAAGTGCTTGCTTATAAATAGAAGCCCCTCCACAAATAAATAAATCTTCCTTTTTATTTTTATATTCTTGAATCGTTTCTAATAAATCATGTCTTACTTCTACACGTTCATCATCTAATTCACCACGGGTTACAACAATTGTTTTTCTATGAGGAAGTGGTCTTCCTATTGCCATGTATGTTGTTTTTCCCATTAAAATTGTTTGATGAAGTGTTGTTTTTTTAAAATGTTGTAAATCTTCTTTATTATGCCAAGGCATTCCATTAGAAGAGTCTTTTTTACCAATTAATAAATCATCGTCTGTTGCTACAATAATAGAAATCATTAGACACTCACCTTTCCAACAAGTCTGCCATGAGATTGATAATTTTCAATTTTAATATCATCTATTGTAAAATCAAAAATAGATTTAACTTCTGGATTTAAAATAAGTTGACATTTAGGGTAAGGAGTTCTAGAAATTTGTTCCTTAACAACATCAAAATGATCTTTATAAATATGAGCATCTCCTATAGTATGCACAAATTCTTTTGGTTTGTACCCACATACTTGAGCAAGCATTGCTGTAAATAAAGCATAAGATGCAATATTAAATGGCACTCCTAAAAATGTATCTGCACTTCTTTGATATAATTGACAACTTAAATATTTTTTATCATTGCTTACATAAAATTGTAAGAAAGCATGACATGGTGGAAGTGCCATTTCATCAACTTCTGCTGGATTCCAGGCACAAATAATATGTCTTCTTGAAAATGGATTATTTTTTAATGAATCAACAAGTTTTGCTACTTGATCAACACCTTCATTATTAAAATTACGCCATTGTCTACCATAAACTGGTCCTAATTCACCATATTTAACAACAAATGGATCATCTGCTGGTAATTCTTTGATTTTAGCAACAAATTCTTCTAAAGTTTCTCCATGAAAATCTTCACTTTTCTTAAAAGCTTCATAAGGCCATTCATTCCAAATCTTCACATTTCTATCAACAAGATATTTTATATTAGTATCTCCTTTAATAAACCATAATAATTCTTCAGCAATAGGTCTTAAAAACATTTTCTTTGTTGTAAGTAAAGGAAAACCATCTGTTAAATCATAACGTGTTTGATAACCAAAAACACTACGTGTTCCTGTTCCTGTACGATCATCTCTATCTTGACCGTTTTCTAATATATATTGACACATATCTAAATATTGTTTCATTTCATTCACCTCTTTGTCAATTATATAGAAAATCATTTCAATTGTCATCTACAAAAAAAGAGGATTTCTCCTCTTAATCATATCTATGTCGATATTCTTCCATCATTCCTTTAAAGATTTCACCATTTGTAGGTGGTGTAAAGGTTACAGCATTTGCTCCTGCTTGAATAACTTCTCTAACTGTTTCTTCTGTTGGTCCACCAGTAGCAATAATAGGGAAATTAGGATCAATTTCTCTTAATTTTTTAACAATTTTAACAGTATCTTTTCCTCCAGATACATTTATAATATTTGCTTTCGTATGTAACATTCTTTTTTCTAAATCTTCATTTAAAGAAACAATTGTTAAAACAACAGGAATATCAATATCATCTGCTAGATTTTGAACAAATTCAGTTGTTGTTGGTGCATTTAAAACAACAGCTGTTGCTCCATGTAACTCTGCATCTAAAGCAATCGATTCAACACGTTTACCGGCAGTTGTTCCACCACCAACACCAACAAAAACAGGTCTTTGAGCAACTGAAATAATTGCTTCTGTAATTTGAATTGTTGGTGTAAAAGGATAAACCGCAATAACAGCATCCGCATTACAATTAGCAATCACCGCTACATCTGTTGAAAAAACCAATGATTTAATTCTTTTTCCATTAATTAAAACTCCTGTAGCTTCACGATAAACTTCAGGTACAAGAATTGTATGACTTCTAAGTTGGGTATTGATTTTAGGTATTGCTTTATTCATAAAATCCTCCTTAATGTCTTTGAATATAATGATATGTTGCTCCAATTAAATTCGCATCATTTCCAAATTGACATACTTTAATATTTGGTCGTACATGTGCATGCGTTAATTGAGAAAAAATAATATCTAATTGTTCATTGACTTTATCTAATAAATCACTTCTTGATGAAATAGCTCCACCAATAATAATCATGCTTGGATCATAAGCATATTGTAAATTATAAATACCCATTGCAAGAGTACGATAATATTCATCAACATATTTTTTATAAACTTCATTATTATCCGCTTGATCAAAAACTTCTTTACCATCTAAAGTATGATAATCAACGCCTAGTTCCTTAGCCACTCTTTTAGTTACCGCAACAGTTGATCCATCATCTGACCATGTATAATATTTCTTTTCATCTTGATCATATCTCATAATCATATAACCAAATTCTCCACCATGTAATGCATTTCCATGATGAACATGACGATCTTTAATAACTGCTCCACCAATTCCTGTTCCACTAACAATAAAACAGCAATCATTTTCATGACATGCAACACCTTTCCATACTTCTGCAAGGGCTGCACAGTTAGCATCATTTTCAAATTCAACATCTTTATTTAAACGTTGTTTTAAATCTTCTTTAATATTTGGACCATGAATATAATCGATAGCACTTGAACCATAAATAATACCACCATCACTATCAACAGCTCCTGGCATTGATAAAGCAATTCCTTCTACATCTTGATATTCATGAGCTACATTTTCTATTTCTTGATACATTTTTTCTAATGTATCTGGTGTTTTAAATTTATTTGATGAAGACACTCCTCCTTCTTCATTTACAACAGCATATTTGACAGATGTTCCCCCAACATCAAACGCTAAATATTTTTTCATAAGCTTCTCCTTTCGTTTCTTATATTATTATAGTATATTTTTTTGAACAAATCATTAACATCCTTATTTTATAAACACCTTATTCCATTTATCATAATTTCTTTCCAATAATTCAAAATCAACCGTTGCTAATTTTATATAATTATAAGAAGATTTTCTTTTTTTCAGTTTATAAACAATTTGTGCTCGTCTCAATATATCCTCTTGATTTTTAAAACTTCTTAAAACCTGAACTTGATTTATTAATAATCTCTTATACTTTAAATCTTTTTCTAAAAAAATATTAAACTCATGATAACATCCTTCAGGAACAGGAATCATATTATTAAATAATAACTTTCCTAGATATGATTCAACCGTTGGATTCCCATTAAATATTCTTTTAATAGTTGGAACTCGTGTAAATTGAACTTTTTTATGACCATCTTGATCATTATAATAATCTCTTTTATCAGGTGAAGATAAGGGAATAAAATACTTATAACCATTTATTAATACTTTTATAGCAATAAATTTTCTTTGATGATTTCCACTATTATGTATTAAAACTTTTGAATCTGCTTTGTATAAATATTCCATATATTGACTATCAATTTCATATAATTTCATAAATATAGCTCCTTTTAGATAATAAAAAAACGAAGAGGTTCTCTCTTCGTATAAGTATTTGATTTCTTATAAGAAATCTATGATTTTTTAGCTCCCACTATTTGGCAGGGAATCTCCTGATTTTTTAGCTCCCACTATTTGGCAGGGAATCTCCTGATTTTTTAGCTCCCACTATTTGGCAGGGAATCTCCTGATTTTTGAAGACAATTTCTCCACTGTTATAATAGCAATTTTTGTCTCAAAATACAATTGATTTATTAAGATTATTCATCTATTTTTAATACATGGATTCCATGGTATTGACAATAAGTGAACTACTCCGACTTACACTTCGTTTAGAAGTCGGAGATTCTTGCTTCAACCACTACAGCCTCTAATGACAATACATTATAGGTCTTACACAGTGTCCACAAGCGTATAAGTTTGGCTCGTCCCAAGCCTACTTTTATAATTTATCTATAAGGACTGAAGAATTCTCAATCCTTCTGTAAGTATGTTGATTGCTGCATTATGGTCTCTGTCTCCAGTATAGCCACAATCACATGTATAAACTCGGTCTTTTAGGTCGAGTTTTTTTACACTTCCACAGCAATGACAGATTTGGCTAGAAGGGTACCACTTGTCAACTTTTACAAAATATTTACCTCTTTCTTTAAGCTTGTACTCAAGCATATTAAGAAACATTCCATAACCGTTGTCAAAGGTCGCTTTTCCATTGCCAAAACCTTTATTTCCAATAGCTTTCATATCTAAGTCTTCGACACATACGGTATCATACTGATTGGCTATCTCAGTAGATTTCTTATGAAGACTGTCGAGACGTTGATTCGCTATTTTTCTATAGATTCTGTTTACTTTTCTCATTTGTTTAAAATAGTTGCTTGATTTTGTTTCATTCTTTTTAGAACCTGCTTTTCGTGAAAGTCTTCTTTGTTGTTTAGCAAGCTTCTTATGACTTTCTCGATAGTATTTATGAACTCCTGCTTTATTCCCATTACTGTCCATATAAAGTCCATCGGATTTATAGTCAAGTCCAATAGCATTTGTACTCGATTTGGAAACAGATGGAATGTCTTCCTGTTCATATTCGAAAAGAACGGAAGCAAAATAGTTACCGACACTATCTTGAGAGACAGTAACGGATTTAAGCTTCCAATCATCTTTAGGCAGCTTATGAATAACAGCTTTGACCATTCCAACTTTAGGAAGCTTTATGACATTTTTACCAATAAGAATATTGTTGTT